>NZ_QSHS01000010.1:0-32713 GCF_003467795.1 Collinsella sp. AM36-4AA | reverse complement strand
CTCGATTTTGGCGAAAAGCATCGAATGTTGTGATGCTTTTGCTGCGGGCGAGACGGTTTTCGCTACGGACGGCGCGGTTTTCGCTACGGACGGCGCGGTTTTCGCTATGGACGGTGCGGTTTCGCTGCAGAACCGCCAGCCCGCAGCCTGCCAGCCCGCCGCCCTCGTTACGTTTTCGCTGCATTTGGGTAAAGCACCTGCTCCAAGCGGCGTTGCCCTGTATACTAGAGCGGTTTAACTGTTATGCGGAAGGGAGCGCCTATGGCACTCAGCGAGAAAGACGTGCGAGGCATCGCCGAGTACGCAAAGATCGCACTGACCGATGACGAGCTCACCCAGATGACGTCCTACATGAACGACGCCGTCCAGATGCTCGAGCCCGTCTTGCAATATGACTTGCCCGACGTGGAGCCCACGTTCCATCCCATCGGAAGCCTGTCCAACGTGATGGGCGATGACCTGCGCGAGCCCGAGCGCGACCTGCCGCTCGACGTCGCGCTCGAAAACGCCGGCAGCGCGCGTGAGCGCTACTTCCGCGTGCCGTCCATTTTGGGAGAGGGGGAGAGCGAGTAATGGCGCAGAGCTTCGATTCCCTTACCGCCGCCCAGATCGCCGCGGGCGTTGCCGCCGGCGACTTTACCGCTACCGAGGTGGCCCAGGCCTCCCTTACCGCCATCGAGGCGCGCGAGGGCGGGGTCCAGGCATTCCTACAGGTGGCGCCCGAGCTTGCGCTCGAGGCCGCTGCGCGCGTGGATGCCGACCGTGCCGCTGGCAAGCCGCTGCCTCCGCTCGCGGGCGTGCCGCTGGCCATCAAGGACAACATGAACCTCGTGGGCACGCGCACCACCTGCGCTTCCCGTATGCTCGAGGACTACCAGAGCGTCTACACCGCTACCTGCGTTCAGCGCATGCTCGACGCCGGCTGCCTGCCCATGGGCAAGGTCAACATGGACGAATTTGCCTTTGGCAGCTCCACCGAGAGCTCGGCGTTCCATCGCACTAACAACCCCTGGGATACCGAGCGCGTGCCCGGCGGCTCCTCGGGCGGCTCCGCTGCCGCCGTCGCCGCGGGCGAGGTCGCGCTCTCGCTGGGCTCGGACACCGGCGGCTCCATTCGCCAGCCGGCGTCGCTGTGCGGCGTGGTGGGCTTTAAGCCCACGTATGGCGCCGTGAGCCGTTACGGCGTGGTTGCCTTCGGCTCGTCGCTCGACCAGGTTGGCCCCTTCGGCCGCACGGTCGAGGATGTCGCGCTGGCCATGAACGCGCTTACCGGTGCGGGCCACGATCCGTATGACTGCACCAGCCAGGACTGTGCCGTCGACTTTACCGAGCATCTCAACGACAGCATCGAGGGCAAGCGCGTGGGCATCATCCCCGCGTTTATGGAGGCCGAGGGCCTGACGCCCGAGGTCAAGGCCGCTGTTCAGCGCGCCGCCCAAGAGCTGCAGAACCAGGGCGCCGAGCTCGTGGAGGTCGACCTGCCGCACCTGGACGCCGCCATCGCTGCCTACTACGTCATCGGCCCGGCCGAGGCGTTCTCCAACCTGGCCCGTTTCGACGGCATTCGCTACGGCTATCAGGAGGAGGGCTGCGCCAACCTGTCCGACCAGAGTTCGCTCTCGCGCGCCCATGGCTTTGGCGCCGAGGCCAAGCGCCGTCAGATGCTCGGCGCCTACCTGCTGAGCTCGGGTGTGTACGACAAGTACTACTATGCCGCGCAGAAGGCCCGCACGCTCATCACGCAGGACTACGACGCCGCGTATGCCAAGGTGGACACCATCCTGATGCCCGCCTCGCCGCGCACGGCCTTTAAGTTTGGCGAGATCAGCGACCCCACGCAGATGTACCTCTCCGACCTGTACACCATCTCGCTCAACATTTGCGGCAACGGCGGTATCTCGGTGCCGCTGGGCCTGGGCGAGGACACTCAGCTGCCCGTTTCTGCCCAGCTGGTGGGTCCGGCGTTTAAGGACCGTCAGCTGCTCACGTTTGCCCGCGCCCTGGAGCGCGGCTTTGCCGATGCCGCCACGGGTGCGCCCGTGCTTTCCGTCGTGCCCGATTTTGCCGGGAAGGGAGGCGAGCTGTAATGAAGGAGCTTTCCGAGGTTCTGCAGGATTGGGAGGCCGTGATCGGCCTGGAGATCCATACCGAGCTCACCGCACTCGATACCAAGATGTTCTGCAACTGCAAGCTCAGCCACGATGACGAGCCCAACGCCAACGTGTGCCCGGTGTGCCTGGGCCTGCCCGGTGCGCTGCCGGTGCCCAACAAGCGCGCCATCGAGAGCATCGTCAAGGCCGGTCTCGCCACCAACTGCGAGATCCAGCGCCACTCGATGTTCTACCGCAAGCACTACTTCTATCCCGATATGGCCAAGAACTTCCAGACCACGCAAGGTCCGGTCGCCTTTGCCATGTACGGCCACCTGGACCTGGACGTGACCGGTCGTGGTGCCGCCGAGCGCCCCGATTGCGCGTTTGGCGAGGCCGAGGCCCAGAGCCTGGCGAGTGCCTCGGCCAACGCCGAGGGCCTGTCCACGTCCATGACGTCGACCATGCGCGAGGGCAACCAGCGCGCCGGCCACCTGGCCAGCTACGACGCGTCCAACCTGCAGATGCCCGAGCGTCGCGAGGACGGTTCCTACACGGTGCCCATCCGCATCCTGCGCATCCACATGGAGGAGGACGCCGCCAAGATGGTCCACGTGGGTGGCGCCGAGGGCCGCATTACCGCCGCGGCCGAGTCGCTCGTCGACTACAACCGCTGCGGCACGCCTTTGATTGAGCTCGTGACTGAGCCTGATCTGCGCACGCCCGAGGAGGCGCGCCTGTTTATGGAGAAGCTCCGTCGCATCTTTGTGACGCTGGGCATTTCGGACTGCTCCATGGAGAAGGGTTCCATGCGCTGCGACGGCAACGTGTCGCTGCGCCGCCGCGGCGAGACCAAGCTGGGCACCAAGACCGAGCTCAAGAACCTTAACTCGTTTAAGAGCCTGCATGACGGCCTTGCCTACGAAATTTGCCGCCAGGCCGAGGTGCTCGAGGAGGGCGGCATTATCTACCAGGAGACCCGCCACTGGGAGCCCAGCCGCAAGCGCACCGTGGTCATGCGTGTGAAGGAAACGGCCGACGACTATCGTCTGTTCCCCGATCCCGATTTGGCGCCGTTTGATTTGGACGACGAGTTTATCGACCGCTGCCGAGGCGAGATCCCCGAGCTGCCCGATGCCAAGCGCGCCCGTTTTGAGGCTGATTTTGGCATTAAGGCGGCCGATGCCGAGCAGATCGCCGGCGACCCGGAGTTTGCCGAGTTCTTTGAGGCCGCCGCTGCCGGCATGGCTGGCAAGGAGGCGCAGACGGTCGCAAACCTGCTGGTCAACGAGATGATCGCCTACCTTAAGGGCGCGGGCGTGTCGCTGGCCGAGTCCGGCATTGTGCCGGTTCAGGTGGCAGCGCTTGCCAAGCTGCTCGCGACCGACGCCATCAGCTCCAACCAGGCGCACGAGGTCTTTGAGGCCATGGCCCAGACCGGCGACGACCCCAACAAGATCGTCGATGAGCGCGGCATGCGCCAGGTGAGCGACGCCGGCGCGCTGCAGCCGATCGTGGACGAGGTACTGGCGAACTGTGCCGATCAGGCGCAGCAGTATCGTGACGGCAACCAGAAGGTCATCGGCTTTTTGGTGGGCCAGTGCATGAAGGCGAGCCGCGGCAAAGGCAACCCGAAGCTCTTCAACGAGTTGCTGAGAACGTCGCTCTCGTAGCTGCGAGGCCGGGGAAGCCCCGAGTCGCCGGGGTATTTCCTCCAAATTTCAAACAGTCCTATGCAAGACGAAGGCCACATTTAGTGGCCTTCTTTGCATGCGGAACTCATTTGGAGCAAACACCCCGGCGACTCGGGGCTTCCCCGGCCAGACGACTCGGCCGTTCGGGTCAGGTGGGCTGGATTGAATTTGGTGAATGAGGGCGCCGATGGCGCCCTCGTTCTTTATATATGTTGGGAGCGCCAAGCGGTGGGGGTGGTGCCGGTGTGTTGCTTGAAGGCTTGGGCGAAGGCGGCCTGCTGAGGGTAGCCTAGACGCTCTGCCACCTGCGCTATCGTGAGCGCGCTATCGGCCAAAAGGTCCTGTGCTCGCTCCATACGGCGTCTGCGAATGTAGGCGCCCAGGGACTCGTCAGTTTGGGCCTTAAAGGTGGCGCATAGCTTGGAGCGGCTTGTGTAGAGCCTCTCGGCCACCTCGTTGATACCCACACGCCTGCCTTTGTCGAGCGCGCGCTCAATCATTGCCGCCGCTTCCTCGGCAATGGTCACGCTGGCGCGTGTGTCTGCCGCCTGCCGCGCCTGCTTGTGGGCCGCGCGCGAACAGGCGAGCTCCGCGACCATGGTCTCCACGATGCCTTGCATATAGACGTGTCCGCCTACGGTGCGGGCGCGGTCCTCGTTAATCCTGCGCAACGTGTGGCAGATGGCAGACGTCGCCTCCTCGTGCCATGGCTCGGCAAACGCCTCAAAGACCCCTGCGAACTCGGTGGGATAGCGGTGCTCCAGTTCGTCAAAATATCCAGGCAAAAAGAGCACCGAGCGCGAGTGATAGAGCCGCCCTGCAAACAGTGGGCTTAACTCCTCGCCACAGTTATCTTGGATAAAGCTGCACACAGCATTGTTTGGCCACGGTCCATGCAGGGGTTTAAGGTTCGCAGGCGTTATGCCGGCTTCGGGCATGCACATGAGCGTGGGCGCGCTGACCTCGCTCACGCACGCGTACGGTTCGGGTGTGTATTCGGCCAGGTACATATCGTGCATCGGGGTAATGAAATGCTCCATAACGATGCAGGCGGGGGAGAGAGGCATGATCCATGCGCGTCCGTGCGCCCGATCGTTTGCCACCTCGCCGGTAAAGACGGCGCCCTTGCCGGTAAGCTCCAGGCCAAACTGCTCAAACTGCGGTGCGTAGAGCTCGGTTATGTCGGTCGCCGCCCGCCGCATTTTCAAAAGCGTCCCCTTCATTTGCGAAAACGTCCACGCCTGGCCCAATTGTGTGCCTTGGCTAACACGCCCATGATAAGTTTCTTACGGTTAACTCTCAAGCCGTTAGAAAGGAATCTCATGGCAAAGGGATCAAAAAAGGAAGGTGGCGGCATCGGCGAGCTACTTGCATATGCTGGTGACCGTAAATTCCTAACGTATTTGGGCATGGCCCTCTCGGCGCTCTCGCAGCTGCTGAGCTTTGGCCCGTACGTGTGCATCTGGCTTGTTGCGCGAGATCTTATCGCCGTGGCGCCCAACTGGAGCGAGGCCGCCAATATCGCGATGTATGGTTGGTGGGCTGTGGGCTTTGCCCTGGCGAGCATTGTGGTCTATTTTGTGGGACTCATGTGCACGCACCTGTCCGCGTTTCGCTGCGCATCCAATATCCGCAAGGCTACGAGCGAGCATCTGCTCAAGTTGCCGCTCGGCTACTTTGACACGCACG
This sequence comes from Collinsella sp. AM36-4AA, assembly GCF_003467795.1. Lineage (NCBI taxonomy): Bacteria > Bacillati > Actinomycetota > Coriobacteriia > Coriobacteriales > Coriobacteriaceae > Collinsella > Collinsella sp. AM36-4AA. The sequence goes on along the minus strand of NZ_QSHS01000010.1, from coordinate 27,240 downwards.
CCACCGGTGAGCTGCGCCGTATCGTAGACGGATGCGCTGCCTCCACCGAGACGCTGCTCGCACACATGCTGCCCGATATCGCCGGCGCCACCGCCATGGTCGTGGGCCTGCTCGTGCTGCTTTTCGCCCTCGACTGGCGTTTGGGTGCGGCATGCCTAATCTCGGTCGTCGTTTCGTTTTGCGCCATGGCCACCATGATGAGCGGCAAGGGCGCCGAGTTTATGAAGGCTTACATGGGCGCGCTGGTCAAGATGAACAAGACCGGCACCGAATACGTACGCGGCATCCCCGTGGTCAAGGTCTTCCAGCAGACGGTCTACTCCTTTAAGGCGTTTCACGATGCGATCGCCGAATACGCCGACATGGCGCAAAGCTATGCGGGCACGTTCTGCCGAGGCCCGCAGGTGCTCAACCTTACCGCGCTCAATGGCCTCGTGGCATTTCTTTTGCCCGTGGCGTTGCTGTTGGCGCCGGGCGAGACGGACTTCGCGCACTTTATGGTCAACTTCACGTTTTACGCGATCTTTTCGGCCGTGGTGCCGACGGCCATGACCAAGCTCATGTTTGTGGGCGAGGCGTCTCAGATGAGTGCCGATTCGCTGGCGCGCATCCGAAGCGTTATGGATTCCAAGCAGCTCTCCGTGCCTGCCCAGCCCAAGCACCCTATCGGCAGCGATGTGCGCTTTGAGGATGTAAGCTTTACCTACGAGGGTGCCGAAGCGCCTGCCGTCGATCATGTGAGCTTTAGCGTTCCCGCAGGTAGCACCCTTGCGTTGGTTGGTCCCTCGGGCGGCGGTAAGTCAACCTGCGCAAGCCTGATCCCGCGTTTTTGGGATGTTTCCTCGGGTCGCGTGCTTGTGGGCGGCGTAGACGTTCGCGACATGGATCCGCACGAGCTCATGGACCAGGTCGCCTTTGTGTTTCAGACCAACCAACTGTTCCGGCAAACACTTGCCGATAACGTGCGCGCCTCCAAGCCTACGGCCACTGACGACGAAGTGCGTGCGGCCCTCTCCGCAGCTCAGTGCGACGACATTGTGGCCAAGCTCCCGCAGGGTATTAACACCATGCTCGGTGCTGGAGGGGCATATCTTTCGGGCGGCGAGGTACAGCGCGTGGCACTCGCCCGCGCGATCCTTAAAGACGCACCTATCGTGGTGCTCGATGAGGCCACAGCGTTTGCCGACCCCGAGAACGAGGCGCTCATCCAGCGTGCCTTTAGCAAACTGGCGGCGGGTCGCACAGTCATTATGATCGCGCACCGGCTTTCGACCGTGGTGGGGGCCGACAAGATCGTGGTGCTCAACCAGGGCAGCGTGCAGGAGGCCGGCACCCATGCCGAGCTGCTGTCCCAAAAGGGTCTATACGCCAAGATGTGGGCCGAATACGAACTGGCCGCGAGCTGGAAAATCACTGCAGCGACCGCGGATGCCGCCGTCACGAAGGGAGGCGAGGCATAAATGTTCGCCTCATTCCAAAAGAAGTATTTCCTATCCGATAAAGGCGTCGCCGGCGTAAAACGCGGCATTTTCTGGACCACGCTCACCAATCTCATTACCATGGCCGGCATGGGCTTTTTATTCCTGGTCATGGCCGGCTTTGTCGAGCATCTCGCCAGTGGAGCCGATCTGCCGAGTGCACTGCCTATCGTGGGCGGTCTCCTGGTCTTTTTCGTGATGTTCTTTGCCTCTAACTGGCAGCAGTATTACTACACCTACTGCATCTTTTACGAGGAATGCGGCAAGCAGCGCATGGGGATTGCCGAGCGCTTGCGCAAACTGCCGTTGTCGTTTTTCGGCCGTCGTGATCTGGCCGATCTAACCGAAACCATCATGGGCGACGTTCAGACTATGGAGCATGCCTACAGTCATGTGCTGGGAGAGCTTTGGGGTGCCATCATCGCAAGTGCCATCGTGTTCGTGGCGTCGCTGTTCTTTTGCTGGCAGCTGGCGATTGCGGCGTTTTGGAGCGTGCCCGTGGCCTTTGCCGTGCTGTATCTGACACGCGGGCCCATGACCCCGGTGTTCGACCGCATGCGCGCCGAGAAGGTCAAGGTCACCGAGGCGATCCAGGAGACGCTCGACTGCGTGCGCGAGATCCGCGCCACCAACCAGGAGGCCCATTATCTTGAGGGACTCAACGCCGTGATCGATGCCGAGGAGCGCGAGACCACCAAAGGCGAGCTCGCCAACGGGCTTTTGGTCAACTCCGCCTTTGCCATCCTGCGCCTGGGGATTGCCACCACGTTGGTCACGGGCGCTGCGATGGTCGCCTCCGGCCAGGTCGACTTTTTGGTGATGTTTGCCTTCCTGCTTATGGTGAGCCGTATCTATGCACCCTTTGACCAGGCGTTAATGTTAATGTCCGAGCTGTTTGCCGCCGAGTCGTCTGCCAAGCGCATGCGTTCCATCATGGAAGAGCCTGTGGCGCGGGGTAGCGAGAAATTTGAGCCCGTGGGCCACGATGTGGTGTTCGATCACGTGGCATTTGGCTATGGTGCGGGCGAGGACGGCCGCGCCGGCGAGAAAGTTCTTACCGATGTGAGCTTTACCGCCAAGGAAGGCGAAGTTACGGCGCTGGTCGGTCCTTCGGGTTCCGGTAAGTCCACGGTGAGCCGCCTTGCCGCGCGCTTTTGGGATGCCACCGCGGGCAAGGTTACCGTGGGCGGTGTGGATGTTGCAAGCGTCGATCCCGAGGTACTGCTGCGTGATTACGCCATTGTGTTCCAAGACGTGCTGCTCTTTGACGACACGGTGATGGGAAACATCCGCCTCGGGCGTCGTGATGCCACCGATGAGGAAGTGCTTGCTGCCGCGCGTGCCGCCAACTGCGACGAGTTTGTGAGCCGCATGCCGCAGGGCTATGGCACGATGATTGGCGAGAACGGCTCCAAGCTGTCCGGCGGAGAGCGCCAGCGCATTTCCATCGCCCGCGCGCTGCTCAAAGACGCGCCTATCGTGCTGTTGGACGAGGCGACGGCGAGTTTGGATGTGGAGAACGAGACCGTGGTACAGCAGGCACTCTCCCGTCTGCTTACAGGTAAGACGGTTATCGTTATTGCCCACCGTATGCGTACGGTAGAAAATGCCGACAAAATCGTTGTACTCAAGGATGGTGTGGTTGCCGAGCAGGGCACTCCGGCGCAGCTCAAGGCGGCAGGTGGAGAATTCGCCCGCATGGTGGCGCTGCAAAAGGAAGCAGCTACCTGGCAGCTGTAAGAATGTGACAAAGGGATAGTCCCTTTGTCACATTGACAATCGGTTACTCCGCATCGTTAATTTTCAAAAGGTTAGCCATGGCTGACCTAGATAGTTAGATAGAATTAAGGTATTTCAAAAGTGTGCTCGAGCAAACTTGTTTACTCGAGTGCTGAGGTACCGTGCCGCGTCCAATGCGGCAAAAGGGAGAAGCAACATGAAGAAGTCGACGTTCAATACCCTGCTTGTCGGTGGCGGTTTTCTGCTTGGCACGGCCGGCATCAAGCTGCTTACCAGCGCTCCGGTAAAGAATGCCTGCGTGCAGGGCATTGCGTGCGGCATGCGCATCAAGAACGGCTACCAGGACATGGTCGAGCAGGCCAAGGCCAATGTCGATGACATGGTTGCCGAGGCTGCCTACATCACCCAGAGCGAGGCCGCTGCTGACGAGGCAGCCGAGTAACGCTCCCAGGCACAAACTATGAGATTCTCGATTATTAGCGAGATCCCCGGCAGGACCCGTCTTCAATTGGCGGGTCCTGTGCCAGAGAGCGATCTCGATGCACTTCTTAAGCTTGGCGGCGAAATCGACGGCGTGCGCAAAGTGCGCGTGTATGGCCGCATTGGCCAGATGGCGCTGGAGTACGACGAACAGTGTCGTGCGAGCGTGCTCGACGCCTTGGACGCACTCGATGCTCAAGCTATCGCCGATGCCAAGTCGGGCTACGTGATGCAGCTTGAGCCACGCAAGCACAAACTCGTCATGGATCTTGCCACACTTATCGGCGCCCACTACGCGCGCCGCTGGTTCTTGCCGACGCCCCTGCGTGCGGTGTTTGTCGTGGCCGGTTACATGGCTTTTTTGCGCGCCGCCCTCCACGAGCTCGCGCAACCGCGCCTGACCGTTCCCGTGCTCGACGCTTCGGCCATCGGCATTTCGTTCGTCAAGCGTGATGTTGACACCGCGGGCCAGACGATGTTCCTGCTTAACGTGGGCGAATTGCTCGAGGACTACACGCGCGCCATGAGCGAAAACGAGCTCATCAACTCGCTGCTCGACGTGCCCGATAAGGCGCAAAAAGTGGTCGGTGACACCGAGGTAAGCGTTGCCGCCACCGAGCTTGAGCCTGGCGACTTGGTAGCCGTGCGCACCGGCATGTCCATCTGCATTGACGGCGTGGTCGAGCAGGGGAGCGCCATGGTCAACCAAGCGACCCTGACCGGCGAGCCACTGGCCGTCGAGCGCAGCGTGGGCGACGACGTGTTCGCCGGGACCGTCGTGGAAGACGGCAGCATCTTGGTGCGCGTGCGCACCAACACGGCTCAGACCAAGCTCCGCTCGATCGTCTCGCTCGTGCAGACGGCCGATTCACTCAAATCCGAGGGCCAGTCGCACATGGAAGACCTCGCCAACAAGATCGTCCCGTGGAACTTCTTGCTCGCGGGTCTTGTCGCTCTCACCACGCGTAGCCTCATCAAGACCTCGGCGGCGCTGATGGTCGACTACTCGTGCGCACTCAAGCTCACGGGTTCCGTTGCCGTCATGACCGCTATGAGCGATGCCGCCAAGATGGGCGTTATGGTCAAGGGTGCGAAGTACTTTGAGTCGTTTGCCAAGGCCGACACCATTGTGTTTGATAAGACTGGCACGCTCACCGAGGCGCAGCCGCGCCTGGCTTGCGTGCTGACGACCGACGGCTGGAGCGAGGACGAGGTCCTGCGCCTTTCTGCCTGCCTGGAGGAGCATTTCCCGCATCCGGTGGCGCGTGCCGTGGTCAACGCCGCCCGCGAGCGCGGGCTCGAGCACCGCGAGCGCCATGCTGCGGTCGAGTACATCGTGGCGCATGGTATTGCTTCGTCCATCGAAGGGCGTCGCGCGATTATCGGCTCGGCACACTTTGTGTTTGAGGACGAGAGCGCGCAGCTCGATTCCGACATTAAGGAGCGCATTGAGTCCCAGATGCAGGGCCTGTCGCCGCTGTATCTGGCGGTCGATGGAAAGGTCGTCGGCGTGCTCGGCATCGAGGATCCGCTCAAGGCCGGGGTCCGTGAGGCCATCGCCGACCTGCACGCGTTGGGCGTTAAGCATGCCGTTATGCTCACGGGCGACTCGGAGCGCACGGCCGAGCGCATTGCTCGCGAGGCGGGGGTCGACGAGTTTAAGGCCGAGCTGCTGCCCGAGGACAAGTACGCGTATGTGGAGCGCATTAAGGGCGAGGGGCGCCACGTTGCCATGGTGGGCGACGGTGTCAACGATTCGCCGGCGCTCGGTTTGGCCGACGTGGGCTTGGCGATGGGTGGCGGAAGCGACATCGCCAAGGAGGTTGCCGACATCATCCTGACCGATACGGATCTTGCCGCGATCGTGCGCCTGCGCCGCATGAGTCAGGGCCTCGTTGATCGTCTGACGAGCTCCTACTCTAAGGTGATGCTCACCAACTCAGCGCTCCTGGCGCTGGGCATTACCGGCGCGATTACCCCGCAAGCGTCGTCGCTGCTGCACAACGGCTCGACGATTGCCTACAGCCTGGGCAACGCAAAGGCGTACCTGCGTTAGCAGACGTGTTCGCCCACGTTATCTGGCCTGCGCCCAGACGGCATCGGTGTCGTCTGGGCGCAGGCCTTTTGCGTTTGACCATGTGCTAGCTTCTCTATATAGTGTGGCTAGCAGAGCTAGCAATTGAAGGGGGCGGGATCGACGTGGGTGCTGTTAGCGGCATGGCGCAGGTGAATGTTCGCGTAGATCGCCAGGTCAAGAATCGTGCCGAGGAGGTACTGCGACTTTCGGGCGGGTCACTGCCCGAGCTCATCAAAAAGGTGGTGGCCAAGGTCGCGCAGGGTGGCGGGCAGTGCGAGGAAGTGCTTGCGGCCGTCGACGACCGGCAGCAGACCGTCGCGCACGATACTCCGTTCGCCGCGTCGTGGGCAGCGGCAGACCGGCTTTATGCAGATTTGGGCATCGTTGCGCCGCCCGCATCCGACGATCGCGGTTGGGACGCAATCTATTCCGAAGCCATGGATGAGCATTATCGCCAAAAGGGGATGATCCTGTGAGCGAGGTTCCCCTCAAAATAATGGTGGATGCCAACGTATGGGTTGATTCGTTTTGCGCCGACCATGCCGAGTCGCTTGCCGCACGTGCGTTTATTGGACAGGCGACGGAGACGGGGGCATTGCTGTTCTTTCCGGTGCATATCGCCAAGGACGTGCTGTACGTTGTCCAACACGAGCTGAAGCGTAGCGTTCTTGCCAGCGGGGGAGCGCTCGACGAGGCTTCTGCCCGCGCGATTGGCGATGCGGCGCTGGCGTTTGTTCGGAATATGACCGAAAACGCCACAGCCGTGGGTGCAGATGCGTCGGACCTTTGGCTGGCCGACAAATACTTAGCGCTCCATCGCGATTACGAGGACAACTTGGTACTCGCCGCATGCAAACGCGCGCAGGTCGATTACTTGGTGACCAACGATCGCAAGCTGCTCGAACATGCCGATCTTGCAGCAAAGACCCCGCGCCAAATGATGCCGATTCTTGCTTTGGCCAAACGCGGCAGCGCGGTTATCGGTTGACGCGAACTGTTTGCGGGCCCCTTGGACGACGATGCGCCAAGGGGCCCGCGTCTGCTATTTACAAAAGCTCGGCCTTGATGGTGGGACTTTCTGCGAGCTGCTCGGCTGCCTTTTCGTCGGAGCTGTCGAGTGCTGCCAGGCTGCGGTAGACCCACTCGTTGACCTGGGTGTTCTTGACGCCTGCGGTCTGCATAAGGGCGCCTACCTCGCGGATTGCTGCGAGCAGATCGGCTTTGGGACCCGCGAGCTCGACCTCGATGCCGTGGTAGGCGGCCACGCCGCGGTTCTCACTCACGTGGTCGATAAAGCCCTCGACGGTCTCAAGCTGCTGGGCGAGAGCTGCATCATCGTCAACGTCCAGCGCAACGAGTGCGTTCGATACCGTGAGGGCGGGATGTCCGCAGGGGACAAAGCCCTCGATGACATCCATAGCTTCGGTAATGGTTGAGCCCAGGCCTGCGAGGGCATTGACGAGTTGCTGCTTGGTATCCATAACGGTCCTTTCGACGGGTCAATTTTGCTTGGCGAAAATATACGTGACGCGATCGGTAACAAAAGTGCGAAGTGCGGCGCACATTGGGGTCTTCACAGCTCGTGCATAGAACAGCTGTCCGCTTTCAGAACGTGGTAAGATAACACTCCACAAGCGGGGCTCGCCCCGTATGTTCCTTGAAAAGTCGACGGTTATCGGGTGTTTGCAGGCCCGATACCATCCAGACTTTCCCGACATTCGGGGGGCGACTGGTTTCGACACGATAGCTCTGAGAGAGGAAGCAAGCCGAGGTCTCCTCGCCTCGTTAAACAGGGGTACCGTCAAATTGAATTGACAACAACTCTTCTTTTGAGCCTATGGCTCTCGCTGCTTAATTTATAGCGGCGCGTCAACCCGGTGATTTCCCCGACACCGGCGCGACGTCATCTTAGGGGAATGCTCCTGCGCACGTAATCGGTATGGCGTGGGCTAAGACCGAACCGGTTAGGACGTCACGAGCGTGTCGCTGCGCGCAAGGCGTCCGAGACTAAACCAGCGACTGAGCTTGGAGATGCCAATCAGGGGGCTTTCGTGGACCGGAGTTCGATTCTCCGCGCCTCCACCATAAGTAACAGGCAGGTAGATATTCGTATCTACCTGTCTTTTTATTTCTAGTCCGTACCGCGGAGAATCGAACTCTATGCAGGGCGCGGGCGTTAAGCAAACGCGAAGCGTTTGTAGCCCGCGGGCGAGGGCGGCGGCAGCCGGCCGAAGCCGGTGCGTGTTCGCGAAGCAAACACGCGGATTCTTCGCGCAAAGCCCCAGCCAAAACAGATGTGCTGCCGACGGCATTTCTGCTGGCTGTGCCCCGCGCCGACAGATCCCCTTCATCCGCGGAGAATCGAACTCTGTTTAGGGCGCGGACGTTAAGCAAACGCTACGGCAACGCAGGGTGGGACACGCTTTCCTAACGGCGGCCCAGGCGGAAAATCCATCCCGGAATTCCGGCTCAGACTGGGGTGCAGTTTCCGGATGACGCCTCAAGCGGAAACTGCATCCCGGAATCTTCATTCGGAATGGGATGCAATTTCCAAATGAATGGCTAGCGGAAAGTATATCCCGGAATCCGCGCTCAGAACGGGTCGCGCTTTCCCAACGGCGGTCCAAGCGGAAAGCGCATCCCGTAATCCCGCCTCAAACTGGGACACACTTTCCGCTTCACCTGCCGCCTCGAAAAACCTGCGCGCCCTCCATCCCAAAACTGGGTAGAAGAAAGCCAAAACGCAATCGCAGGAGGTCAATATGACTGCAGAAGATAAGGCAAAGAACGCCGGCAAGGTCGCGCTCGTCTTGGAGGGCGGCAGTTTTCGCGGGCAGTTTACCGCCGGCGTGCTCGACGTTCTCATGGAGGCCGGTGTCGAAATTCCGGCGGTGTACGGCGTATCGGCCGGTGCGCTCAACGGCGTCAACTACAAGTCACACCAGATCGGTCGCGTCAATCGCATCAACCTGACCTTCTGCAATGACAACCGCTACATGGGTGCCGCATCCTTCGCATCCACGGGCTCCATCGTGGGTTACGACTTTATCTTCAACGATATCCAGGACCGCCTGGATCCCTTTGACAACGAGGCGTTCGACGCGAGCCCCATCGAGATGTACGCCGTCGCGACGGACATGCTCTTTGGAACTGCCGCATACCTGCCGGTCAAAAGCGCCGTGCTCGACCTCGACGCCGTGCGTGCCTCGACCTCGTTGCCGCTGGTGACGCCGCCGGTCGAGATTGACGGGCACAAATACGTCGACGGCGGCGTAGCCGATTCGGTTCCTATCGAGCATGTGCTGGAGGAGGCCGGCTTCGAGCGCGCGGTTGTCATTGTCACGCAGGACCGCTCGTACGAGAAAAAGCCCTACGAGTTTATGCCTGCCGCGCGCGCCCGCTATGCCGACTACCCCTACCTGCTCGAGGCTATCGAGACGCGCCACGACCGCTATAACCTCCAGCGCATGCACCTGTGGAAGTATGAGCGCGAGGGCCGCGCGCTGGTCATCGCTCCGCAAAAGCCGGTCGAGGTCGGCCATGTCGAGCATGATCCGGCCAAGCTTCTCGACCTGTATATCCAGGGCCGCCAGGAGGCAAAGCGCTTGCTGGGAGATATCGAGGCATTTGTCGAGCGCTAGCGCTGCAACGTCACGGCTCGTGGATGACATGTGCAGAAACTCTGGTTGGAGCCAAAATACCTGTTGACTCGTACGGCGAGCGGGGTAATATGGACGGGTTACTTGCAGAGCCCCGTGAATCTCTGTAACAACACGTACTGTACATGGAGGAGTCTAAGTGATTTCGAAATCGACTCACTACGCCAAGCAGGGCGAGGTCCAGCGCAACTGGGTTCTCGTCGACGCCGATGGTGCTGTCCTGGGCCGTCTTGCCACCCAGATCGCAATGATCCTGCGCGGTAAGAACAAGCCCCAGTTCACGCCCAACAGCGACTGCGGCGACTTCGTTGTCGTCATCAACGCCGATAAGGTCCAGCTTACCGGTAACAAGGCCGACACGAAGACCTATTATCGCCACAGCGGCTACAACGGCGGCCTCAAGGCTGAGAGCTTCCGCCAGGCTATGGAGAAGCACCCGGAGAAGGTCATCGAGCGCGCCGTTCGCGGCATGCTGCCCAAGACCACCCTCGGCCGTGCCCAGATGACCAAGCTTAAGGTCTACGCTGGTGCCGAGCATCCGCACGCTGCCCAGAACCCCACGAAGATTGAGCTGGAGGCTTAAAGATGGCTGAGAACACCGTTGTCTACCAGGGTACCGGCCGTCGTAAGAACGCCGTCGCCCGCGTCCGTCTCGTCCCCGGCACCGGCAAGGTGACCATCAACAAGCGTGACGCCGAGCAGTATTTCGGCCGTCATCAGCTCGTTGAGAACGCCCTTGCTCCCTTCAAGGTGACCGACACCGCCGGTCAGTTCGACGTCATCGCTCTGTGCGATGGCGGCGGCATCTCCGGTCAGTCCGGCGCTCTGCGCCTGGGCATCGCCCGCGCTCTTCTGAACGCTGGCGACTACCGTGCTGACCTCAAGAAGGCCGGTTTCCTTACGCGCGATGCTCGCGTGGTCGAGCGCAAGAAGTACGGCCTCAAGAAGGCCCGCCGCGCTCCCCAGTTCTCCAAGCGCTAAGGTTTTATCTCCTTACGAGATACAATGTACAAGCGGGGCCTGCCGATTCCTCGGCGGGTCCCGCTTTTCTTTTTCGACTAGGGTGGGCGGTTGCATATCGCCTGCTAGGGAAGGAGCGATCCTATGCCCCAGAACATCTTCGGTACCGACGGCGTCCGTGGCGTCGCCAATGCCGACCTCTCGTGCGACCTCGCGTTTCGCCTGGGCCGCGCGGCGACCAAGTTCCTTGGTCCGGATATCTGCGTCGGCCGCGACACGCGTCTTTCGGGTACCATGCTCGAGAGCGCTCTGACTGCCGGCATCATGGCCGAGGGCGGCCGTCCGCACTGCTGCGGCGTCATCCCCACGCCTGCCGTGGCGCTGCTCACCGTCCAGAACGAGCTCGACGGCGGCATCGTCATCTCCGCTTCGCACAATCCGCCGGAGTTCAACGGCATCAAGTTCTTTAGCCGCAAGGGTATGAAACTTCCCGATGCTGTCGAGGAGGAGATCAGCGCCTGGGTCATGTCCGAGGAAGCCATGGCTGCCGATACGCTGCCGACTGGCGCCGGCGTGGGCCACATTATTAAGATGAAGGACGCTCGCAAGGCATACGTCGACCACGCCATCGATACGCTTGATGGCCTGAGGCTTGATGGCCTGGTCGTTGCCGTTGACTGCGGTCACGGTGCTTCCTGCCAGACTACGCCCGCCGCGCTGCAGCGCCTGGGTGCCACGGTCCATGCCATCAACACCGATTACTGTGGCACCGACATTAACGTTGAGTGCGGCTCCACCCATCTTGAGCCCCTGCGCGAGCTCGTGCTGCGCACCCATGCTGACATCGGTCTGGCCCACGACGGCGACGCCGATCGCGTGCTGTTCGTGGACGGCGAGGGCAATGAGATCGACGGTGACTACATCCTGGCTATCTGCGGTTCTGACCTCGCCGCCCGCGGCAAGCTCGCCAACTCCGAGATTGTCTCGACCGTCATGTGCAACCTGGGCTTCTCCATCGCTATGAAGGAGCAGGGCTTCGAAATGGTTCAGACCGCCGTGGGCGATCGCTACGTTCTGGAGCGTATGCTCGCGGATGGCGCCGTCATCGGCGGCGAGCAGTCCGGCCACATCATCTTCCTGGAGCACAACACCACCGGTGACGGTCTGGTGACGGCTCTGCAGCTGCTGGCCGTGCTCAAGCGCACCGGTCGTACCCTCACCGATCTTGCCGGCATCATGAAGAAGTACCCGCAGGTACTCGTCAACGTGCATTCCGACAACAAGGCTGGTCTGGACGATTGCCAGCCCATCTGGGATGCCGTCGCTGCTGCCGAGAAGGAACTTGACGGCCGTGGTCGCATTCTGGTGCGTCCGAGCGGTACCGAGCCGCTGGTCCGCGTGATGGCCGAGGCCGAGACGCACGAGCTGACCCAGCGCGTTGTTGACGACATCGTCGAGGTTGTCAAGCGCGAACTTCCCTAATGGTCAAAAACGAGTGCCAAGTGGTAAACTGTTAAGGCTATTTTGGTCGATTGGTATGTCCGAGGGGGAGCATGTTCACTAAAGTCCTAAGGTCTTTTGGTATGCGTGGTCGAGTCCTTACGCTGGATGCTCCCATCTCGGGCGACGTCATTCCGCTTTCCGAGGTAAACGACCAGACATTTGCCACCGGCCTTTTGGGCCAGGGCGTGGCGATTCAGCCTACCGGCACGCGTGTGATTGCACCGGCTGATGCCAAGGTCGAGGCCATTTTTCCCACGGGACACGCTGTTGCGCTTAACACGGTCGATGGCTTGGACGTGCTCATCCACGTTGGTTTGGACACTGTTCAGCTTGAGGGCAAGCACTTTACCGTACATGCGCAAGTGGGCGACATCGTCCATAAGGGCGATGTGCTCATTGAGTTCGATCGCGAGGCAATTGCTGCCGAGGGCTACGATGTGACGGTTCCCATCTTGGTGTGCAACTCTGTTGAGTTCTCGAGCATCAAGGGCTCCGTTGGCGTGCATGTCGAAGAGATGGACCAGCTCATCGTTGCTCGCGAGCGCTAGCAAGTGCACGTGGCCATTAGCCTACAATTCAAACACGTTTACGGAGGGCGCCCTTGAAAGAGGACGCCTTCCGTGGCAAGATGGGATTTGTCCGAAGCTAAAAGGCTTCGGGTCACCGTGGACGGGCAGGGGCCTCGACGCGGCTAGACACGAGACACATACATTACGCGACCTCGCCCTGGTGGCCGCACACGTTGGTTGCGGCCGACGCGGGCCGCGGGCAAGTGCTTGTAAGGGGAGCCTTGCCTCTCTTGTACGAGAAAGGACGCGTAATGAAGATCATTAAAGCTAAAGACTACGAGGATATGAGCCGCAAGGCCGCCAATATCATCTCGGCGCAGGTTATCCTCAAGCCCGACTGTGTGCTGGGCCTTGCCACCGGCTCCACCCCGATCGGTGCCTACAAGCAGCTCGCTGCTTGGTACGAGAAGGGCGACGTCGACTTTGCCGAGGTCAGCACATACAACCTGGACGAGTATCGCGGCCTTTCGCACGACGATCCCCAGAGCTATCACTACTTTATGCGTGAGAACTTCTTCGATCACATCAACATCGACCTGAACAACACGCATGTGCCCGACGGTTCCAACCCCGACGCCGCCGCTGCCTGCTCTGAGTACGACAAGATCGTCGCCGCCGCCGGTTACCCGGATCTGCAGCTGCTCGGCATTGGCAACAACGGCCACATCGGCTTCAACGAGCCCGATGACCACTTCTCCAAGGGTACGCACTGCGTCGACCTCACCGAGAGCACCATTCAGGCCAACAGCCGCCTGTTCGACAGCATCGACGACGTTCCCCGTCAGGCCTACACCATGGGCACCCAGACCATCATGTATGCCCGCATGATCCTGGTCGTCGCCAACGGCGAGGCCAAGGCTCAGGCCGTGCATGACATGTGCTACGGTCCGGTTACGCCTGCGTGCCCGGCTTCGATCCTGCAGCTGCACACCAACTGCGTTGTCGTTGCCGACGAGGCCGCCCTTTCGCTCTGCGAGTAGCGCGAATCCTGCACCTCGACATAGCCTTGCCTAAGGCCTCCGCTTTGCGGGGGCCTTTTTGCTATCCCTTTCCGCCCGCTTGACCAAAATCTTGCCGCAAGCTTGACGAATGCCGGATGTCAAACAGCTTGATTCATTCCATACCAGATTCTATGCAAAAATGCCACTAAAAGGTCGTAGACGGTAGCGGGTGCTAGGCGAGTTGAATGACATGGCTGAACCTTGTTCATTTGCGTTACACTGCCGCTTGGATGGGACAAGCTGACAAGCTCATTTACCTGCTTAAAGACCGATTAGTCGGGGGATTAATAACAATCGGCCCTCGCTGTACAAAAACTTGCCGCTTGCGTACCAAAAGACAACCTCAAACACAAGGTCGCTCTATTCATAGCGCGGCTTGTATGGTCTTGCGGTTACAGTGTCCATACGGTCGAGTTGAGGAGCGGGCATGGTAAACGATTTGAGCAGTATAGACGACCTCGAGCTGATGCCGCTGGGCGGAGGCTATATGGTGCGACGCGAACGCTTGATGAATGAGCTTCTCGCCAAGGGCCGAAAGGCCGGCATCGTGGTTCTCTATGCGCCCGACGGGTTTGGGAAGACCTCGGTGCTGCTGCAGTACACCCATGAGGTTAAATGCGACCCGACGCGAGGCCCTGTGCGGATTATCGAGGCCGATCGCGCCACTGGGCGCGAGGTGTTTATGCAGCTCGAGGTGGTTACCGAAGAACTCAAAGACAAACCGCACTCCCTTATCGCGATTGATAATGTGCCAAACCTCGATCAGCACGATACCGAAGACCTCATCGACAGGATTCGCGGCCTGCGCGCTATGGGGGTAGGGGTCTTTATCTCCTGCCGTCCTTCAAATCGTCAACTGATTCATGGGCTGGGCGATTCGGTTAAGATCAATGCGCAGATGCTCAAGGTGCATGCCTATGAGTATTCGGCGTGGGCATCGGCGTTTTCGATCAGCACATCGCTCGACTTTTATCAGCTCACGCAGGGCGTGCCCGAGCTCGTTTCGGCATTGCAGACGGGTCTGTATGGCCAAGGCGACGTAGCCGGTCTGCTCGAAAACGAGATTGTCAACGTATATGGCGCGGCACTTGTCGATCTGGCTTCGCTCGACAATAATGCGCTGTTTTGCGTGGCATGTCTCATGATTTTGATGGGCGAGGGCAATATCGCAGAACTCGAGGCTTGCGGGGTGAGGCTGTCGATGGTCGACCAGTCCTACTTTGTACGCGACTACCCGATCTTTGGCTTGGACCCCGCCGAGCGGAGTTTTACGTGTCTGGGCACGGAGGATAACGGACGCTTGCGCTTGCGTAAGTTGGTGGCCGAGGTTCGCCCCGAACTTGTTCCGAGGGCGGCCCGGATTTTGCTTAAGGCGGGTAGATGCGATGCGGCGATGGGCCTGGCGGACGCCTTTTTGGACCGTGATGCGGTCCTTGAACTTGCTGGGCAGTATGGGGTCGATCTGGCTCTGACGGGGCACGGGGCCGATATCTGCCGAGCAGCGCTGGGCACGATCGATGCCGAGGATCCGGCTCCAGAGCCAACGCCTGCCGAGGCGCTTGGCGTATATCTGGCAGCGGTCAGCGTGTCCAATACAAAGATCGCTCGCTATATGGCATCGGTCATCGAGCGCGGGGGCGAACGGGCGGCCTGCGAAATAGACCCTGTTTCATGGAGGGTGGCCCAGACACTGACGGCTGTTTGCTATGGGGACAACGGGCTTGGGCTTCCTACGAACCTGGCCGTGCCAGAAATCGAGACATCCCATACCGCACTCGATATGTTGTCCGCACATATCGAGGTCAAGCGCTGCCTGACCGAGCGGGGAGATGACGGCGGCGTTCTACAGCAGCTCAAAACGAGCAAGGCCTACGACTGTGAGCTCGACATCGCGGGGATTGTTATACGGGCCGATAGCATGCTGGTGGAGCTTTTTGACGGGTCGTTTGCGGGAACCGACGAGCGCGACGACGAGATGACGGTGGTGCGGGAGGCGCTCGACGTACGTGGGCTTAAGGCGATGGCTATCTGGGTGCGCATGGTGTTGGCGGCACGGCGGCTCCTTTCCGGCCTGCCGGTAACCGACGACGCGGCATTCAACGAGCTCGATCGTTTTGCCGTGCGCATGCGCGACAACCAGATTCAGCTGTTTGGCCTGTTGCTAGAAGGCTGGCAGTCGCTGGCAGAGGGACGGCCGGTTAATGCAAAGTTTCGTGCGGTCCAAGTGCTCAAACTTGCCGAGGAGTCGATTGCGTACATGCGCGATAACGCATTGCTGCTGGAGCGCGCGGCGTATCTGCGTAACACCTCGATGGTTTCGGTGCGCGAGGAAGCGGAGTTGCTCGATATAAGCCAGACGCAGGTTGGTGGAGCGGAGGCCTGGATGGTGGCGCTGCATTTGGCCTGTGCGGGCCGAGACAGCGATCTTGCGGCCTGGATGTCCATGAATCGTGCGGGGATTCTGGAGCCATCGTATCGGCTCTTTGCGCGCCTTGCCATGCATTGTCTGGGCGAGCCGGCGACCAGGATTCGCAAGAAGCTTCCCGTGCGCGAGTTATCGCGGTATTCGCTGCGCGACGATCTGGAAGGGGAGGGCGAGCGCCTGTTCCAGGCCGGCGAGGTTGAAGCCGTTGATACCATCGACCATATCGAGATTCGCATGTTTGGTGCGTTTCGCGCCGAGCGCGATGGGTTTCCCATCACGGACAAAATGTGGCGGCGCAAGAAGGCGGCGACACTTGCCGAGCGGCTTGCGCTGGGCATGGATGCGCTCGTCGATCGTGAGACGCTGGCCATGGAGCTGTGGCCCCATGCCGAGTTCAATAGCGCCCGCAACAACCTGTACTCGACTATATCGCGCTTGCGGTCGGCTTTGGGACCGACGCCGGATGGCAAGTCGTGTGTGCTCATCCAAAATGAATGCATCGGACTCAACGGCGACTACGTCAAGACCGATGTACGGCTGTTTGACCAGATAAGCCGCGAGGTTTTGGGAAATCGCACGGGTGCGCGCGGGCCCCATTTAGTTGAACTGTGCCTTAAGATTGAGCAGCTTTATGCCGGACCGCTGTATGTTCCCAATGGCTGTAACCCCACCTACTTTTTGCGTATGCGACGCATTATGCAGTCAAAGTACATCGATTGCATGATTAAGGGAGCAAATGCCGCTCTAGAAGAAAACGATCTGCAGTCGGCGATTTGGCTGGCGGAGTCGGGGCTTCGGCAGGAAACAGCGCGTGAGGATATGGTGCGCTGCGCCATGCGCGTCTACAGTGCGGCGGGGCGGCGGCGCGATATCGTCGAGCTGTACAGCGGGCATATGCACCATCTAAGGGAGCAGGTCAATGGCGTGCCCGAGCCCGAGACGCGGCGTCTGTACGAGCGCTTGGTAGAGGGCAGGCTTAACCGCGTGCTCGTCGAGCGATAAAAAATGAGCGCCCGAATTGCTCGGACGCTCGCAAGCTTGATGTATGTTGGCTCGCCGGATCGTCGGCTCTTAGACGAGCTTAATCTTCTCGATGTCCTTGCGCGAGGACTCGCGATACAGCGAGAACTTGCGGCCGATGACCTGGACGACCTCGGCGTGGCAGCGATCGGCGAGATCTTCGGCGGCCTCGCGGGCAGAAAGGCTGGAACCATCGAGTACGGAGCACTTAACGAGCTCGTGCTTCTCCAGGTAGGCGACCGTCTGCTCGACGGTGCCCTCGTTGATGTCGGACTTGCCGATGATGATGGCGGGGTTGAGGTGATGGGCCATGCTGCGAAGCTGCTTGACCTGGGCTCCTGTCAGTGCCATGGGTTCTCGCTTTCTATGTTATGGGGCGCCCCGCGATGGGGCCTTAATCTACGTGAGCTGTCCCACGATAGCGCAGGAACGGCGCGGTGTGGGGCGTGTTTGCCCAGTTCAAAAAGAATGCGGATGCCGAGCGGGAGAACGGCGCGGGTTACAGGCGGACGTGTACGACGGCCGAAAGCGGTCTATGGACGGCTCGAAGAGACCGGCTCCCATGCAATAAACGCCCAACGGACCTTGCGGATATGGTCGAGCATATAGCGTCCCTGCGGCACTCCTTTGGACCCCGGCTCGCCAGCACGGGGATTCTCAATCATATGCTGAGCGACGTAGTCGCGCAGACGGTCGATCTTATCCTCGTTACCGTGCTCGAGCATGCGGGAGAAGTCCGCCACGCCCGCCTCAAGGCTATCGAAAGTATCGCGACGGGGCGATTCGAAGTATGTAACCTGCGGCAGCGCCCCCATCTGAATGAGGATATTAAAGGCATACACAAAGCCATTACTGCAGGTAACCGAGGCACCGATGGCGTTCATCAGGTGCAGGTCATAGCGCGGGCTGGAGTTGGCGACCATCGTGACAGCACAACGCCGACGAGCCGTTCGATCAAGCTTGGCAAGCGCGCCTTTTAGGTTGGTCGTGGTGACAGAACGACTGGCAAAGGCAACATCTACCGCTTTCGCGACCGGTCCAACCAAATCCCAGTCATCATCCCAAGCAAGTTCAAGCGGTGTAATGCGATCCTCGAGTCCATAGTACTCAATGCCAGCATCAAGCGTGCCCAACATAGCAGGGGAAAAGTCAGCAGCAATCACAGGATGCCCAGCCTGAGCAAGCGGAATGGCAATCGACCCAGCCCCACACCCCATATCAAGCACCGACTCGCCAGGCTTTAACGCCAACAGCTTTATAAAATCCCGGGCATACGGAGCAGTCTCAAGCGGCCGAAAATGCCGAGCCCGCTTATCCCACTCAAAAGAATCATCAGCCCGCCGCCGACCAGCCTGCAGGCGCATCCATTCGCCATTCCAATCAGCAGAAAGAAGCTCAGAGCGAATCAAATCATCAGCCACGGGCCATCCCCCTCACAACAAAAAAGCGACTCCTCCCAAAAGAAGAGCCGCAACCAGCATATATCAGAAAGAACCGATCCAACGCCAAACCGCCGTATCAACCATGTGGTGCAGGAGCGAAGCAACTGCAACATGGGACAGAACTCAGCCAAGGTTGAGATGTGCGGGAACCCCGGGAAGGGCAAATATATAAGGTCGATCGCGAGTTCCGCACGAGCCGGAGAGCACTTAATGTGCTCTCCGTGCGAGTCAGGACTGTCCGAGCAGGCGACCTTATATATTTGCCCTTCCCGGGGTTCCTCGCCTCGTATCCCTGGGCTAGTTCTTGAGCGAGTTCAGCGGTGCCGGGAAGCGTCCACCACGGTGGGCAAGCACGGTGCCGGCGTTGGGGTTCACCGGCATGATGGGCGCACGGCCGAACAGGCCGCCGTACTCGACGCAGTCGCCCACGCCCTTGCCGATGGCGGGAATCACGCGGACGGCCGTGGTCTTGTTGTTGATGACGCCGATAGCCATCTCGTCGGCGATGATGCCGGCGATGGTCTCGACCGGGGTGTCGCCGGGGATGGCGATCATGTCCAGGCCAACGGAGCACACGCAGGTCATGGCCTCGAGCTTCTCGAGCGAAAGTGCACCGGCCTCGACGGCGGCGATCATGCCGGCGTCCTCGGATACGGGGATAAAGGCGCCGGAGAGACCGCCCACGCTGGAGCTGGCCATGACGCCGCCCTTCTTGACGGCATCGTTGAGCATGGCGAGCGCGCAGGTCGTGCCCGGGCCACCACAGGTGCCCACGCCGATGATCTCGAGGATGCGTGCGACGGAGTCGCCGATGGCAGGCGTGGGAGCCAGCGACAGGTCGACAATGCCCTTCTCGACACCCAGGCGATGGGCGGCCTCGCGGCTCATGAGCTCACCGGCACGGGTGATCTTAAAGGCGGTCTGCTTAATCTTCTCGGCGACTTCCATCATCGATGCGGAATCGGGCAGCGTCTCCAGGGCTGCGGCCATAACGCCGGGGCCCGAGACGCCTACGTTGATGACGGCGTCGGCCTCGCCACCGCCGTGGACGGCGCCCGCCATAAACGGGGAGTCCTCGACCATGTTGGCAAAGCAGACAAACTTGGAAGCGCCGACGGAATCCTGGTCGGCCGTGAGTTTAGCGGCATCGATGATGGTCTGGGCGGCCATAAGCACGGCGTCCATGTTGATGCCGGCGCGCAGGCTAGCGACGTTGACACTGGAGCAGACTCGGCTCGTGGTAGCGAGCGCCTGGGGGATGGACTGGATGACGCGGCGATCGGCGTCGCCGATGCCCTTCTGGACGAGTGCGGAGAAGCCACCCAGGTAATCGATGCCGAGCGTCTCTGCCGCGCGGTCGAGGGCATGCGCGATGGGGGTGAGGTCCTCATCCTTGCAGCACGCGGCGATCTGCGCCACCGGGGTGACGGAGACGCGCTTGTTGACGATGGGGATACCGTACTCGCGCTCGAGGTTCTCGGCGGTCTCGACCAGATGCTCAGCCGTGTGCGTCACGTGGTCGTAGATCTTCGTGCACATGCGGTCGAGGTTCTCGTCACCGCAACCCATGAGCGAAACACCCATGGTGATGGTCCTGATGTCGAGGTTCTGCTCCTCAACCATGCCGCGGGTTTCCGCGATTTCTGCGGGCGTGATCGCCATCCTTGCGCTCCTATCTGCCAAAACGAGCATAGTCTTTTCTATTCTAACGTGCCGCACGTGCCAAGTGGCGCGTGCGGCACGTTTTGGTGCTTGGTTGTTTCCGTTGTGTTACTGCCCAAAGACCTCTTCGGCGATACGAGCGCTCTCGGCGGCGTCCTTGGCGTAGTAGTCCGCGCCGATCTGCTTGGCGTATTCGGGGGTGAGTACGGCGCCGCCTACGATGATCTTGACGCCCGGCACCTCGGCATGAAGCAGCTTGATGGTCTCTTCCATGGCCACGACGGTGGTAGTCATAAGCGCCGAGAGGCCGACGAGCTTGATGTCACGCTCCCGTACGGTCTTGAGCACCTCTTGCGGATCGACGTCGCGGCCAAGGTCAAAGACGGTGTAGCCGTAGTTATCGAGCAGCATCTTGACGATGTTCTTACCGATGTCGTGGATATCGCCCTTGACGGTGGCCACGCAGATCTTGCCCTTGTCGGCAATCTCGTCGGCGGGCATCAGGCGCTTGATGGTGTCAAAACCCATGCGTGCCGCCTCTGCCGATGCCATAAGCTGCGGCAAGAAGAACTTTCCCTGGTCAAAGAGGACGCCGACCTCGTCGAGGGCGGGGATAAAGTGGTTATTGATGAGGTCCATGGCGTCGTGGTCGGCCAGCAGGCGCTCGGTCTCGGCCGCGATCTCGCCCTTGCGGCCCGAGACGACCATGCGACGGATGGGGTCGTCGTTGCCGTCGGTGCCGGAGGCGCCGGCAGCGGGCGCGGCGTCGCTCGAGGCGGCCTGGGCGGCTGCCGGGTTTGCGGCGATCTTATAGGGATCGGTCCAGCCGGCGTAGCGCTCGATGTATCCGGTCGAGCCCTCGTCCTCAACGCTCAGCACGCGATAGCTGTAGACGGTGTCCATAAAGCGCTTGGAACCCGGGTTCATGATGGGGGCGTCCAGGCCCGCGCCGAAGGCGGCGGCCAAAAAGACCGAGCCCAGCAGCGGGCGGGCGGGCAAGCCAAAGCTGATATTCGACACGCCAAGCGCGCATTTGACGCCCAGATGCTCCTTGCACAGGGACATGGCGCGCAGGATCTGTTCGGCTTGGCGTTGATTGGTCGAGGCGGTCATGACCAGGCAGTCGATGAGGATGCGGTCCGGGCCGATGCCGTAGCGGGCGGCCTCGGCCACGATGCGCTCGGCGATGGCGAAGCGAGCCTCGGCGGTATCGGGGATGCCGCCTTCGTCGAGCGTGAGGCCGACGACGTTGGTTCCATAGTGGGCGACCAGCGGAAAGATCTCATCCATGATCTGCTGCTTGCCGTTGACCGAGTTGATGATGGGCTTGCCGGCGTAGCGGCGTACGGCGGCCTCGACAGCGGCGGGATCGGTGGAGTCGATCTGCAGCGGCAGGAGCGTGGAGCCCTGGAGCTGCTCGGTGGCCTGCTGGATAATCTTGACCTCGTCGATCTCGGGCAGGCCCACGTTAACGTCCAGGATATCGGCGCCCTGTTCTTGCTGGCTGATGCCCTGACTTACGACGTAGTCCAGATCGCCGTCGCGCAGGGCCTGCTGCAGGCGCTTTTTGCCGGTGGGATTGATGCGCTCGCCGATGACGGCGATCTTGTGGCCGTCGCAGGGAAGGTCCACGACCGTCTGGGCGCTTGTGACCGACATGCTGGGCTTGCGGTGGCGCGGGCTGGGCGTGTGGTTGACGATGAGGGTGCGAAGTGCCGCCATGTGCGTCGGCGTGGTGCCGCAGCAGCCGCCCACGACGCTCACGCCGTCCTCAATCATGCCGGCGACGGCCTCGGCGTACTCGGGTGCCTGGATATCAAAGACGGTATTGCCGTCATCGTCCACGCGGGGCAGTCCCGCATTGGCCTGCACCATAACGGGCTTGTCCGTAACGGTGAGCATACGCGCGGCGAGTTCTCGGAGCTCGGCCGGGCCCTGGCTGCAGTTGATGCCCAGGACATCGGCGCCGATGGCATCGAGCGTGATGGCGGCAACCTCGGGACTCGTGCCCAGGAAGGTGCGACCGTCTTCCTCAAAGGTCATGGTGGCAAAGACGGGCAGGTCGGAGTTCTCGCGGCAGGCGAGGACGGCCGCCTTGATCTCGGCAAGGTCGGTCATGGTCTCTATAATAAAGAGGTCCACACCCGCGGCGACGCCGGCGCGCACTTCCTCGGCAAAGAGGTCATAGGCCTCGTCGAAGCTGAGGGTACCCAAGGGGCGAAGCAGCGCGCCGATGGGGCCGATATCGCCGGCGACGTAGTGGGCGCCGGCCGCGCGGGCGCAGGTGACTGCCGCGGCAAAGACGTCTGCCACGGTGGCGGCGCCGTCGAGCTTGTGGGCGTTGGCGCCAAAGGTGTTGGCGGTGATCACGTCACAGCCAGCCTCGACGTACTGACGCTGAATATCGGTGATGACCTGGGGCTCCTCAAAGTTGAGCAGTTCGGGCAGGGCGCCGGCCTTCATGCCGGCCGCCTGCAGCATGGTGCCCATGCCGCCGTCGAACAGCAGGTGTCCCGTGCCCTCGATGGCGGCGCGCAGGCGGTCATCCTTAATGCGAAGGTCGTCGATCGTGCGCGTCTTGTATGCATCGCCGCTGCGGCGGGCAGCATCAACGGGTGCCGCCAGCGCGGCACCGTCCAGATCATGAGTGATAAGCGGAGTAAACATCGGGGGCTCCTAATGGCTGGAATAGCAGGTGGTGTGGGCGGCGCGGAAGCGGCAGTGCTCGCGCATGCGGCAGATATTGCAGGTGGGGCGGCTCTGGGCGTCGTGGACTTCGCCGTCAAACAGGCCGATCACCGCGGTCACGCTCTTGGTGGGCATGAGCAGGCTGGTGGGAGTGACGGTAAGTCCAATGAGGCGCGTGGCGTTGAGTGCAGCCACGATCGAGCGCTGGGCCGAGAGCGGACAGTCGCCATAGCCGGGACTGAAGCGCCAGTTACCGGCGAGTCCGTGTGCAGCGGCCGCAGCCTTGACTTGCTGGTCCATCTGCTCGACGGCGGCCTCCACGTAGGCGGAGCATGCGGCGTCGAGCACGGCTCCCTCTAGGGGCTGCTGAGCTCCCGTGGTGCGCAGACGGCGTTCGGCGTCCATGCCGAGGGTGCATGCCATGAGTGCGGCAAAGCGGGCGTCTTTGAGGTGGCGATAGATATCGCGACCGCGCAGTTCAACGTTGGTGCCGACTAAGCGAATGCAGGGCTCGCCCTGTTCATCGACGCCCGTGGCATCGATGGCAAATATGCGGCGCACGCCACGGGGCTCAATGTCCAGCTCCAGACGCTCAACGACAAGCTCAATACGCTGCGCTAGCTCGGGCTCAATCTGCTGGCCGCCGTAGCCCAGATACCGCAGCATCTCGGCACGGTCGACACGAGGATGGTGGGCAGCGTCGATACGGTAAAGCGCCGGCGACGCAAGGTCGGCCGGCACTTTAACAACGGTTGTATCGATGTGCGGTTTTTCCATTACCCCAGACGCTCCATAATGGTCGCGGCGATTGCAGGACGGTTCATAGTGTACAGGTGCAGACCGTCGGCGCCGTGCTCCTTGAGGTCGCAAAGCTGGCGGGCGGCATAATCTACACCGGCTGCCTGCAGGCTCTCGGGGTCGTTCTCGTATTTGGCGAGGATCTTGATGACGGGGGAGGGCAGCGACGCGCCGCACATAAAGACCATGCGGCTGATCTGCGACTTGCCCATAAACGGCATGATGCCCGCGGTAATAGGCACGGTGATGCCGGCCTTGTCGGCAAGCTCGCGGAAGCGATAGAAGCACTCGTTATCAAAGAAGAGCTGCGTCACAAAGAAGCTCGCGCCGGCGTCTTGCTTTTGCTTGAGGTGCTCGACCGAGAGGTTGAGATCCTCGCAGGCAATGTGGCCCTCGGGGTAGGCTGCGGCGCCCACGCAAAAGCCGGCGTCGACGAGCTCGGGGATGAGGTCACGGGCGTAGGCGTAGTCGGAGGCGGGCTTGTCGTCCTCGGTCGCGCCAGCGGGCAGGTCGCCGCGCAGGGCCAGGATGTTTTCAACGCCGGCCGAGCGATACTCGTCAATCTTGGCGGCGATATCGGCATGTGTGCGGCCAACGCAGGTGAGGTGCGCTACCGAGGGCGTATCGAATTCGCTCGTAATCATATGTGCGATGGGGGCGGTGGTGGCACCGTTACCCGAGCCGCCAGCGGAACAAGTGACCGAGACAAAGCTCGGTGAAAGCTTGCACAGGTTGCCTGCCACCTCGCGAGCCGTATCGAGGGTAAGCTCACCCTTGGGCGGGAACATCTCAAACGAAACGGACGTGGTGCCCTGGGATGCTGCCTGCTTAAAAACCTCGTCGACGCGCATATCGTGCTCCTTTAGATGCCTGGGTGCGATGTGTTGTAAGGATTCTACAGCACCGCTGTGCCACGGTGGAGTTTTACTCGCGATTTAGGGATACCAATCAAAGATGCCTTGCTATCGGCATTGCCTATAGCAGAGCGGTCAATGTAGGAAAGGGCTATATTGAATGGTATCTGATGCGAAATACCAGTTAAGAAAGCCCTGTCCCAAATTGACTGCCCTTAAATCATGGGGAGAGGTCTGCAATTTATACAGTTGATTGGCCATTAAGGGCGGCAGTGCCGCTGTGATGCGGTAACCTCATTGATTGGTTTCGCGACAGCAACATAACGGTAATGTCGCGGAAACACGGCGAGTCTAAGCTATGACTCGTTCGTTAGTAATCAACACCGCATCTCACGCGGTGCCGATACGAAGGGAGTTCCGTATGGCCGATCTTACTGACCGCTTCGGGACCATGGTGTTCTCTGAGGAAGTCATGAAGGACTACCTCCCCAAGGACATTTGGAAGCGCCTTGCTGCAACCCTCGAGGACGGTGAGCCGCTCGACCTGGATGTGGCCAACGCCGTTGCCCACGCCATGAAGGTCTGGGCCATCTCCAAGGGCGCCACGCACTACGCGCACTGGTTCCAGCCGCTTTCGGGCATTACTTCCGAGAAGCACGACAGCTTCCTCGAGCCCAACCACGACGGCACCGCCATTACCAAGTTTACGGGCAAGAACCTCATCCAGGGCGAGCCCGATGCCTCCAGCTTCCCCAACGGCGGTCTGCGTGCCACCTTCGAGGCCCGTGGCTACACCGCCTGGGATCCCACCAGCCCTGCTTTTATCAAGGACGACGTCCTGTGCATCCCCACGGCTTTCTGCTCCTACACGGGCGAGGCCCTGGACAAGAAGACCCCGCTGCTGCGCTCCATGACCGCGCTCTCGCGTGAGTCCAAGCGTGTACTGGCACTCTTTGGCAAGACCCCCAAGAAGGTCGTTCCTTCCGTGGGTGACGAGCAGGAGTACTTCCTGATCAAGAAGGATGCCTACCGCAAGCGCAAGGACCTGGTCATCACCGGCCGCACGCTCTTTGGCGCCGCTCCCTGCAAGGGCCAGGAGCTCGAGGAGCACTACTTTGGCGCAATCCGCCCCACCGTCTCGTCCTATATGAAGGACCTGGACAACGAGCTGTGGGCGCTCGGCATCCCCGCCAAGACTAAGCACAACGAGGTTGCCCCCTGCCAGCATGAGCTCGCCCCCGTCTATGGCGAGGTCAACGAGGCCATCGACCAGAACCTGGTCATGATGGAGAAGATGAAGCTCATCGCCTCCCGCCACGATCTGGTCTGCCTGCTGCATGAGAAGCCGTTCGAGGGCATCAACGGTTCGGGCAAGCACAACAACTGGTCGCTCGGCACCGAGTCCGAGAACCTGCTCGATCCGGGCGACACCCCGCTCGACAACCTGCAGTTCATCGTCTTCCTCACCGCGGTGATCGAGGCCGTCGACAACTATCAGGAGCTCCTGCGCGCTTCCGTCGCTTCGGCCGGCAATGACCACCGTCTGGGCGCCAACGAGGCTCCTCCGGCGATTATGTCCATCTTCCTGGGCGACCAGCTTACCGAGGTCGTCGAGAAGATCATCGACGGCAAGGCTTCCGTCCACGCCACGCGCGGCGTGCTCGACCTGGGCGCCGACACCCTGCCCAAGCTGATGCAGGACAACACCGACCGCAACCGCACCTCCCCGTTCGCTTTCACCGGCAACAAGTTTGAGTTCCGTGCCTGCGGCTCCGAGCAGAACGTCTCCGACTCCAACCTGGTGCTCGATGCTGCCGTGGCCAAGTCGCTCAAGTCCTTTGCCGATGCACTTGAGGGCACGCCCGAGGACAAATTCCAGGACGCTGCGCTCGAGTACTGCAAGAAGGTCCTGACCGATCACCAGCGCATCCTGTTCTCCGGCGACGGCTACTCCGACGAGTGGCCCGTCGAGGCCGAGAAGCGCGGCCTTGCCAACAACAAGACCACGGCCGACGCACTGCCTGCCTTTGTTTCCGATAAGGCCATCGCGCTCTTTGAGGAGACGGGCGTTCTGACCCGCGCCGAGGCCCAGTGCCGCTACGACTGCAAGCTCGAGAAGTACAACAAGCTCATGAACATCGAGGCTACCACGATGATTCGCGAGGCACGTCGTACCTATCGCCCGGTCATCACCGCCTATGCCACCAAGGTCGCTAAGGGCCTGGAGACAATCCGCGCCGCCGGTGCCGACGCTGCCATGCAGTGCGAGCAGAACACGCTCAACAAGCTCTGCAACGGCATCACCGCCATCAACGATTCCATCAAGGCTCTCGACGCCGTGCACCAGAAGGCCGAGACCCTCGATGGCCAGGAGCAGGCCAACGTGTACGCGCACGAGGTTGTTCCCGCTATGGATACGCTGCGCGCCGCCGTGGATGCCATGGAGGAGATCGTGGCAGCCGACTACTGGCCGGTCCCGACTTACGACGACATCCTGTTCTATGTGTAGAACGTAACTGACATATCGTCACGGTATTGAGCCGGGGTCCGCATCGCGCGGGCCCCGGTTTTTGTTTGCGAAGGACGCTTTGAAGCCCGTTTTACCGCCGATTTGCCGGGATCCGCACCCTGTCGGGTTCGAATCCCGGCGTATGGGTAGCAAAAAGCCCGCTACCGAATTGGTAACGGGCTTCTCAGATTCTGTGGTGCCCCCAGCGGGATTCGAACCCGCGATATCCACCTTGAAAGGGTGGCGTCCTTGGCCGCTAGACGATGGGGACAGCGGGAAAGAGTATAGCAGACTTTTTTGCCGGCGCGTATATCGTTGGCAAACTGGAAAACCACCACAAAGGTACCCCTTGATTCTCATCTTCATTGCAACAGA
>NZ_QSHS01000001.1:241190-255199 GCF_003467795.1 Collinsella sp. AM36-4AA | reverse complement strand
TTGCTCAAATCCTCTTGACGAAACACAGGTCGCCGCGGACATGTCGGTCAGGTTCTGGCAGACCGCGCAGCTGGTTCTCGAGCTCGGCAACGCGAAGCGCAAGGGAACGCTGTCGAAACTGTTGAACGACGTGTCGCCCGCGAGGCTGCTCGTGCTCGACGAGTTCGTCTACGTCCCCTGCGACGTAGACGGTGCGAGGGTTCTCTACCAGGTCATTTCCGTCCATGTAGTGCTCGTAGGCCGCGGCGTCGTCGGGCTCGTCGAAGGAGAGGGACTCCGTCCAGTCCCAGTAGGCCCCCGTCCAGGCGCCCCTGCGCCTGCCGGCCGGCGTCGTCTCGTCGAAGACGAGGCCGTGGCGCAGCAGGAACTTCGACATCCGCTGCTTGGCGTGTTGCAGGTCGTCGCGCGCGTCCTCGAGGGCGCTCGTCGGGGACCCACACCTCGACGACGTTGCGGCGCGCCAGCATGCGTGCCAGCCACTCGGCGTCGCGGCGGTCGTTCTTGCGGCCGCGGTCGGCCGCGGGCCGGTGCATCTTCGGGACCGCCCCGACGACGCAGCCGAGGCCGAGGGCCCGCAGCGCGCGGCCGCGGTTGATGGTACGACCATTGTCGCCCGACCCACGAGAGAGCTGCAAGGGGAGAGGCCCCAATGTTCAACTCATATCGTCTGTTGTGCCAGAGTCGCTCGGGAAAGCGCGACCGACGCAGCGCGCTGTTTTCCAGTCACATCCAGTTCGGGTTGATTTCAGCATGCGATAAGAAACTGGATTTGAATTTCGACTCGAAAGATGGGCAATGCTGATGAGAAACGCTTGGAGTTCGGGATTGCGCGGCGTGAAGCGACCCTCTTCTTATCGAGTTCGTTACAATGTAGGAAAAACAGTAAGTAAGAAGACCTCTGATTGCTTTAGGAGGAGCTGTGGTGAATAGCGCCCAGAAGATCGATAAGTCCATCCAGAAGATGATGACTCTCGGAAGAAGGCTTGGGATTCTGTTTACGGCGCTGTTTATAGCGGTGTGTTGCTGTTCGGTGGTGGTGGTTATTTCCATTGGGCTTATGGCTGCTCAAGGAAACCTATATGATCCATCAAAGACGGTTTCCGTAGTGGTTCCTTTGATGTATCTTCTGATTTCCGGAGGGGCCACATGGACCCTGCGGGGAATCAGCATGGACATGGCTCATGGCGAATCGCCCTTTACCCTTTCGCATGCTCGAAGAATCTCGATTATCGGGTGGCTGTTTGTTGCAGCGGCAATAGGTGACCTCTTGTTTTCTCCGGGGTTTCTTTCGATAGTGATTGGCCCCTTCGACTTGCTGGGGAACGCCTATTCGATGTTTGAAAACCTGGCCCTGCCCATAGATATTGGTGCTGTGCTGGGGGCCGTTTGCTGCTTCTCGATTTCTGCGATATGGCGCTACGGAGCTCTGCTTCAAGACCAGACCGAGGATTTGGTGTGAGGGGCGGCATGGACTATCTGATTATTGAGCTTGAAAGCTTATTGCTTCGACGCGGAAAGACGAGTACGGATATCATTCGGGCGACCGGGCACACACCGGCAAGTATCTCAAAAATACGAAATGGCAAGGTGAAGGCAATTAGGTTAAAGACATTGCTGGATATTTGCGTAGAGCTTGATTGCCAGCCTGGCGATCTTATTAAGCGCGTCAACGAAAGAGAACTTGAGGAACTGGCGACGCGGCGCGCCCGCAACGCGCTGAGCAGGGCGACCGCGACGGGTGATGACCCGGTCCTGGAGTCAGATCATGTTTACGTGGTCGATCTTAGAGACGACTGAGGCTGGAGAATAAAAAAGTATTGAGCAGGTGCAGCCCGTGAAAACAACGGTTTTCACGGGCTGTTCATTCAACGTCCTGCAGTGGCCTGTATTTCTCGCCGCGTCACTGGGGAACGAGAGAGTCATTTCCTGTGCTGGATGCAGGGGGGTGCTTACCTTGTGTAATATATAAATAAGCTTATATTGAAATATGATACATATCGAATTAGAATAACATTATCAATTCGGTATGCAAGGAAAGGAGGGAGAGATGGATTGGATTAACGAGCCGGAGGAAGGCGTTGCACCCGCGTGCGGCAACTGCTTCTTCTACGCGCACGGCAGCTGCAGCACCAAGTGTTCTTCACAGGAGTGCACTATCCGCTTTTAGCGGATAGTGCACGCCGTACGGCGTGCACAGACTGTTCAAAGATATTTTGGCCAGCAGCGCCTGAGGGGCGATGTGGCATTGCAATATGGGGGGCGAACCGACGTTACCTATAACCCCGCACAATTGCCATGTCGTCCCTTTTTATTGACGGGGAGGATGTCGTCCATGCGGGAAGTCCCAGTTGAATTGCGTGCCATATCCAAGAGATATGGCGGGTTTGAAGCGGTTAAATCAGTCTCGTTCTCTTTAATGGAAGGCGAGCTGTGTGCACTCATTGGGGAGAATGGTGCCGGCAAGAGCACGTTAATTCGATTGATCACGGGGCTTTCGGAGCCATCGTCAGGAACGATCTCGATGTTTGGGCAAACCGGGAGACGTGAAATACGGAGCTGCAGGGAAAGGCTGGGTTATATGCCCGACCTCAATGCTTCGTATCCTAATCTGACCGCGCGAGACAACTTGGTCGTTCGCTGTATTGAGTGGGGGCTTCCCACCGATCGTTCCATCGACGGTGTGTTATCAACCGTCGGTTTGGGGGAGGCCGGCGGGAAGAAAGTGAAGAACTTCTCAATGGGAATGAGGAGGCGTCTCGATCTGGCCATAGCGTTGCTGGGCGATCCGGAGCTGTTGATCCTGGACGAGCCGACAAACGGCCTGGATCCGATGGGGATAGTCGAAGTAAGAAAAATCCTTACGCATCTTAACAAAGATCAAGGTAAAACGATTCTCGTATCCAGCCACAATCTTGAGGAGATGCACAAGCTGGCAACTGATTACCTCTTCATAAGTCATGGTCGCCTCATTCGAAGGATGACCGCACCTCAGCTGGAAAAGTCATGCCGCGGTGGTTTCGTGTTGCATGTGGACGATCTGGAGCGAACGAGATCGGTTCTCGGAGATGAGACCTCACATTCTTTTCTGCCGGACGGCAGCGTCCTTATGCGCTATGAGGAGAAAAAGGAAGGGCGGGGCATTGCAATCGAAGCGCTCTCGACCGCAGGTGTGAGGGTTGCGGAGGCGTATTCTCATAGGAAGAGCCTTGAGGAGTTTTATTCGGAGCTCATCGGTCGAGAGAGCGAGCTGTGATGAAACGCGAGTTCATCTCAGCTTTTCGGAGCGAGGTATGGTTGCTCGCCAGGCACCCGGCGACCGCTCTGATGATTGCGCTTGCGGCTGTGCTGTATGTGGTTGCGGCTGCGACTTCGTCTGAGGTGCTGATCATGGTCGCCGGTGATGACCCGTATACGCTTGGAGGGGCTATAGGTTTTATTGGAAACCTAGTGGATGCAGGGGACGTTTTGGGCTCTGTTGCCCGGACGTCTTTTGCGTCTACAGTGGTCTGGATTCCGGTGACGATTCTCTACGCGGTTTACGCTACGTCGAGAGACTTTGAATCCGTGGCTTACGCCGTATCGAGATCGCGAGGGGTGTCGCAGGCGGCGATTGTGATCACGAAGCTGTTGGTGAACTGCACTCTGGTCGGTGCCGTGTATCTTCTTTCTACGACTGCGCTGTATTTAACCAAGATGGCCCAATGGGACGTTGGGGCCTCGTGCTCAGGGTTTGCCCAATTTGTATCGATTGCGCTGATGATCGCGCTGCTGCTCATTTCGATGTACGCCGCTACCTTCGCCCTGTATTTGCTCACGAGGAGTGTGGTGGCGAGCAGCGTCGTTGCAATAGCGGTTTCGACATTTGTGATGGTGTGGTTCCCAAGTACATACGGAAGCGGTCAGCCCAGCTTGCTGCTCATGCTCTCGCCCGTGTATTACCTGATGAACCTGTGTTCCCTGAGTATGCAGAATGTTGGTGTAATTCAGGTTTTGCTGTATGCGGGCGGCACTGTGCTTGTGTCGGTTGGAGTTGCGCTCGTCTCGCTATTTGTAAGGACGGCGGTTCGATGAATCTTGGGATGTCGGTCAGGGCGGAACTGTTCCGCGCAAGGAGAATGAAACTCGCCGTGATAATAGCGCTGATGTATTTGGGCATCGCGGGGATTTATGTGTTTGCCGGGTCCGGCGCATGGGTCTCCGCAGGGGGAGAGGGCCAGTTCTTTGGCTTTTCCGCCGATCCGGGCTATCTTTTCTCGATAGGGGTTGGGCCAACGGGTATCTCTTCCTGGCTAAGTGTCGTCTCCATGGCGCATACGGTGTTCTTCCCAATCGTCTCTGTTGTTGTGGCGGGGACGCTATTCGGTGATGCGACGAGCGTGTCGGCAAGGGGAGTTTCGATTGCTCGGGGCTTCCGCAGCTGGCAGCTGTTTGCGGCAAAGACATTGGCTTGCGAAGTGTATACGCTGTGCCCCTACATCGTGTTTACTCTCGGTGTCGCTGCGGTCTTTGCCGTGTGCTCCGGAAGCGGTCTAGACAGCCTTACGGTTGGTAATGTGACCTCGGCACTCCTGTCGAATATCGTTATAGACGCCGCTTATACGCTGATGGTTGCGGTTGCATATGAGGTGTTCAGGATCAGATCTCTTGTGTCGGGAGCCTTGCTGGTCGCAACGTTCGCGGGCCTTGTTATCGCGATGAGTTTCCCAACCGTTTTACCCCCGGTTCACATGGCTTATTGGATGAGGGCGTGCGGGGCTGCCGGCGGGACGGTCCTGATGGCTGCATGCGGCCATGCGGTCATCGTGTCGCTCGCATGTCTATTGCTGCTTTCGTGCAGTTTTTATCGAAGAAGGTAGTGCGCTGGCGTATGCGCAGCGTCTGAGGGTCGATATGGATTTGGTTGGAAATGGAGATGGTGCGAAGTGAAACTGTCGCAATTTAATGTGGTGCATGAACATAACGGAAGTCTTCTTATCATGAATGCGCGAACCGGCGGCATCCTGTCGTTAAATCCGGAATACGCGCAGAAATTCAAAAGGATTCAAGAAGGGGACGTTCGGGATGCCGATGATCTTGTCGCGGAGCTGATAAGGGGAGGCATCCTAGTCAATGAGGAGAGGGACGAGCTTGGGGAGATCAGGTTGCAAAGTCGCGCCGCGCGCTTTGCGAATACTGCTCTGTCCCTTACCATTGCGCCAACGATGGCTTGCAACTTTTGCTGTCCCTACTGCTATGAAAAGGGACAGGCGTACACGACGATGGGCGAGGAGGTTTTGACACAGCTCTCCAAGTTCGTGAAAGATTACTATCCTGGTATCGCAAGTCTCTCAGTTGGATGGTACGGCGGCGAGCCTCTGCTCGGAATGAAGATGATCGAACGGATTACGTCGGATCTGAAAGATGTCGTGGGGCCAACGTGTGAATATTCCGCATCGATAGTGACAAATGGCTATCTGCTGACGCCTGATGTTGCAAGGAGGCTCGCGGCATGTGGTGTGACGAGCGCGCAAGTGACTATAGATGGATCGAAGTCGGATCACGATTCGAGAAGGATTCTTCACGACGGAAGCCCTACATACGAACGTATTCTCAAGAACGTCAAAGAGTGTGCCGACATCATCGATATTTCGATAAGGAGCAACGTCGACAAGACCAACATCGAGGCCGCTCAAGAGCTATTGGATTATCTCGAGCTAAATGGCCTGATGAATAAGGTTCACTTCTATTTAGCCCCTGTTGACGATATCAATCAGGTATGTGCGAACGACAGCCACTGCTTTACTGTAAAAGAGTTCTCGTATGAGGAGACTGAGTTTTATAAAAGGGCAATTGCGCGGGGCTTCAAAGTTCAACCTTTTGGTGGGACGAATTTCGGGATATGTTGCGCCGTTGGAATCAACTCGTACGTGGTTGATCCCGTCGGAGATTTGTATAAGTGCTGGGATGACATTGGAATGAAGGAGCGGAGGGTCGGAACTATTTTCGAGCCGCCAATGTTGAGCAAGAACATGATTAACTGGATGGCATATGAGCCGGATGACCCGGAATGCCAAGAGTGCTTTGCTTTTCCCATGTGCATGGGAGGGTGCCCCAACCACGCCTTAAACGGTGAGGGGAAACGTTGCGTTTCCTTCCGGTATGATGCCGAGCAAAAAATGCTGCTCTCCCAGATGATGAATACGGCAAAACGGGGTGCGGGGCAAAATGAGGCTGATGCTTAATCTCTGTAGAAAATATATACTGGGCGGTCGATTCTACGCCTATCTTGTCGTAACAGTTTTGGTCGGGCTGCTTGCGCTTGCGGGTCCCTTTCTTACCGGCATAGTGGTAAACCGATTGGCGATGCCGGCCAGCGCCGATCTTGCCGCCGTTCTCGTTTGTTGCCTTATTTTGGTTGCGGTCCAAGCGGTTCGAGCGGGACTAGTGTATTGCTCAGAGATGCTGTACATCAACCTTCAGTCGCATGCGGGGTTCGGCTTAAATGCGGATACGCTTGAGCACGTGAAGCACCTTCCCCAGGCATTCTTCGAGGGCTTCAACGCGTCGTATTATAACCAGCAAATCAATCACGACGCTAATGACCTTGTCATCTTCGTAATCAACTCGGTTGTGGGGGTTTCAAGCAACGTTATCACCCTTTTGTCCGCCCTGTTTGTTCTCGGTAGCCTGAATATCAAGTTGAGTGTGGTCTGCCTTGTTCTTGCGGCAGCGAGTGCCGCTTTTTATGCGGTTTCACGCGCAAGGCTGTTTGAGAGAAGTTTTGACGTACAAGAGCAGAGCGCGAGGTTTTTTTCCTGTCTACAAGATCAGTTGGAGAAAGTTGATTTCATCCGCAAACATGCTTTGTTCGATAGGTCCCGCGCTGTACTGGTCGAAGCTTTTAATGGGCTCTATCCAACGATGAGAGCAAATCAGGAAGTAGGGTCTAGATTTACCTTTGGCAACGCGTTGGTCGCTTCCGCCGCTCAAGGATGTCTTCTTGCTGTGGGCGCGGTTGAAGTGATGGGCGGGAGACTGTTGCCTGGTTTTCTCGTGACTGCTGTTGGATATTATTCGAACTTAAGCTCAGCGGTACAGTATTTGTTGGGCTGGGGAAGGGATTACCAGACTAATCGCGTATGCTATGAGCGGCTGAAAAGAATTTGGGATGTCCCGGTGGAAGCGAATGGCAAATTGGCGCTTGGTCCGATTGAGGAAATCCGTCTAGAGAACATCAAGCTACGTTATCCAGGGGCGGAAAGGGTCGCGTTAAGCATTGAGGGGCTCGCGTTTTCCAGGGGTCGGCTATATGGAATCTCGGGGCCGAATGGTTCGGGGAAGAGCTCGCTGCTGTCAGTGATATTGGGGCTATATCCAGATGACACAGAAGGGGCCGTTCGCTACAACGGGGTGTCACAGCGTTGCATCGATCGATATGCATTGCGGCGGTGTCGAGTCAGCATTACGGAGCAAGAACCCCCTATCGTTGAGGGGACGATTCTCGATAATCTTACGCTGCTTTCTGATGATTACGAGATGGATAAGCTGAATCGGATGCTTGTCATATTGGGGCTAGACGAAATGGTTGCTTCTGTGGAGAACGGGGCAACGGCGATGCTTGACGGCGGGAAAGGAGGGGTGTCCGGCGGCGAGAAGCAAAAGATTGCAATTGTGAGACAGCTGTTGAAATCGCCGGACGTTATGCTTTTTGATGAACCGACCTCAGCACTTGATGCGAAGAGTCGAGGCGCGCTGATCAAATTGCTTCATGAAATTAAGAGAGACCATATTGTAATCGTTGTCACTCATGACGAGGAGATGCTTGCCGCCTGTGACGAGGTCATTTCGACGGCTGGATGATTATCGGATTGTGGCGTTGAAGACCAAGAAACTTGAAATGGCGTGGGCTCTGGGTAGGTCTCCACGGGTACGCCGTCGGTGCTGTACTCGACCGCCCGGCAAGAAGGTTTTATAGCGTGTTTCCCCAGAGAGGTCCCTTTGTCCGGTAGTGGCGAGGGGAGCCTCTCTTTTGCTCACCTCTTGCGGCGGAGGGGGACACCATGCGCCTATGCAGGACAAACTGCGCGTTCTTGTCGAATGATGGGCTATGTGTAGAGATGATGGTCTCGGGTAGAGGCCGTGTCGCGCTCGGCTGCGATGAGCCAGGCAATTCAATCTTCATCCGGGAGGGCCTTGGCAAGACAAGCAGGGCGAAGACCTTGGCGACGTTCGGGAGCCGTGTGGCGCCCGGCTCCGCGCTCATCCACGACATGGAGCCGGGCGCCACACGGCTCCCGTCAACAATCTGTCACTGAAGAGCCAGCACTACAACGCGAAGCTGCTCAAGGGCGTTCCCGACGGCCAGAACCCGCTGGGGCCCGTGAACCGGATGCGCTACTTCATGCAGTGCTTCCTGAGGGCTCATCCCGGCTCCAACCGGGACGACATGCGGGGCTGTGGCTATGAGTCCGCCCGAGGACAAGCTTGAGAAGGTCGCGATGGTGCTCGATCGGGCAATGCGATACCCGAAAACGCTCAGGTTCAGGCAGTTCTATGCAAGAAAGCCCAGTTCAGATGAGTTCGACGAGCAATATTTATCAACACAGTGCAAGGGGGGATTATATTTGTATTTCATCCGTGTTGAGCTTCACACGGTGCGCGACTCATCGCAAACTGGCGGGCGCAGCGGAAAGAAAACCGACTGCAGACGAACGATCGATATCGGGAGCAAATAGCCACCGGATGCTTTTCGGTCTCCTACGCGTCGACCTCCGCGATTTCTTCTGCGTCTCGCCAAGTTGAAAGGAGCGATGTCGAAAACTCCTTTTCGGTTAGCGTCAAGACATCCTTCACGCAAAAACCTTTCAATTTGTCAGGAAGCCCAAAACGCGCTTTTTTCCTAATCGAGCTGGCAACCCGCTTCAACGCGGTCTTGTTCTTGTCCTCGTTGTATACCAAAACAAAGACGCAGTGCTCGCGAAACCATCTCGTCCTCTTTCCCCACAGGTCCGAGCAGATCAAAACGCTGTCCTTGCACTTCTCGATGAGGGCGTCCCTTTGGCCAAGATTGATACCAAGCTCTTCGTCATCCTTGGGATTGAGCCTCTTCCCCAGCGTCTCCTTCAGACTGCCGTTTTTAAATTCGACTAGATATAACGTTTCCCGATCGCAATACAGCGCATCGGCGGAGCGCGGGAGTTGCATCCACCTATTGACCTTCTTGCAGTAGCATTCTTTAACAGAGTCAAAATTGACAACAGGCAAATCGTCATCCACAAGAGAGACGCTTCCGTCTCTGGATGTTTTGGAGATGGTCGACGTGCAGTCCCTTAGGATACAGGTCCTGCAACGGGAGCAACCATCGCTGCCATCTGGCACCGCGGGAGAGTTCGGATGAGGGCAGGAGGCGCACAGGTCGCTACTCAAGGCCGTACTCCTCCCTCTCAAGCGTATCAAAAGGAGCCGCCAGCTTCTCGTAGGCGACCTCAGTCGAGCCGGTTATATCGGCAAAGCGAGAGCGTCCATCAGTGCAGGTCTCCGCAAGATAATATGAGCACAATCCATCAACAGCGTGCTTCTTAGAATACACTTCGATCGCATTCAGGAAATATGGACTATGGGTGCTCATTAAGACGTGCATCCCGAGCTCTTTCTGGAGCAGCACGATTATCTCGGCGAAGGCCAGCTGCCATGCAGGATGAAGATGAATCTCGGGTTCATCGAGGATAATAGTCCCTCCGGCATCTAGCGCGCCGGACTTCAAGAGCACCTTCATGATGGCGAACGTCTTCAAGCCAGCAGAAAGGTTCCCAGGCTCCAACCCCCGAGCGAAGCCCTCTTCGAGATACGTAAGGTGACCGCGACTTTCGCTCCTCTCGAAATGCCCCGGACATAAGGAGGAAACCTTGTCCATGAGAACCTTCAGGTGTCGCTCCTTCGCGATCTCTTCGAACAGCGAGGACTCGCTGTCATCGTTACGGATGGTCGCCTGAATCAAATCTTGCCGCAGCTCCTCCTGGTGTCCAAGGAGGGGCTTGAACCGAAAAGCGGGGCCGTAGGGTCCTCCGAGAGAATCGATCAGGAACGGGTCGTCCAGATAATGCGCCCTGAATCGCAAAACCCTCCTATCGTGCACCTCCGCCACCTCGTCACTTGCAACCGAGAAAACCGTAGATGCGTCCTTTATCTGGAGTTCGACCTTCCCGGGCTCTTCGCCGAAAACCGAATTGATCTGGCCGTTGAACTCGCTTCGGAACCTGTTTGTCGCAATCGCACGAAATACCTCATCATCGGAGATATCCATGATCTCGATAATCTGATCGGCAACTCCTGCTACGCCATTCGTGAAATCGGATTCGATCTCACGGGAGATCTCCTCCCCGTAATACTCCTTTATCTCATCAATAAGCTCGTCCCTCGTGCACTCGCCCGAAAAAACCCTGTCGATGAAACTATTCATTCTTCCAGCAGTTCGCCTGTGGCGAGACGTGGAGTCGAGAGGGCTTCCCACATATGCCTTCCTGATGGCGCGCTCAACACTATTGCGCCTCATGCGGTCGATTTTGTTCTCCGAATCGGACATGCTGTTGAAGGCCGCATAAAGCGCTTTTCCAACCGTGCTTTTCCCCGTCCCGTTCTCCCCGGCGATCACGGCAATACCATTAATCTCGATATCGGCCTCAGCGACCCTGCCGATGTTTTTCATCTTGATTTTCAATGCATATCACCAGCTCTAAACTCGCGAGACTCAATAGCTCGATTATCGCACAGAGAGATCGACTTCTCGAGGACTCCCTAAATGGAACGCGCGGTGAGGACATGGCTCGCCGCCGTCCGCTTCGCGTTCGCGCGGGGGAAGGTGACGACCAGGGACCTCTCCGGGCTCATCGAGAGGAGCGCCAGATTCTCCTCGTCCATTTGAACTGTATCGTATTCAAGGACACTTGACTTAGAGGAATGGCGTTGAGCGGCGATAATCGTTTCAGCGCCAAAAAGAAAGGAGTGTCAGTCATGGCAGACGGGCCCTCCTACACAGCGGGGTACCGCGCCGAGGCCGCAGACTTCGCCGCCGCGTCGGGGAAGCCCATCGCCCAAGTGGCAGCCGACCTCGGCATCAACGAGAAGACCCTGGGAAGATGGGTGACGGTCAGGAAGAAGGAGCTGACCAACCACCCGGTCGCGGCGGCCGCAAGTGCATGCGCGAGCTCGAGCTCGAGAACGAGTTCCTAAAAAGCCCCGACCTCACATTGGAGGCCGGGGCCAGTAGATTTTTGGGACATGTCTAGAAATCTACCCATGCAGGAAGCGGCATGTGCCGAGCATGTCGCGTGCTAGGTTTTGAGGCATGCCACAAAACCTAGCACGGGGGAGTGGCTACTCGGCGTCGGCGAAGCCGTTGGGGTTATGGCTCTGCCAATTCCAGCTGTCGCGGCACATGTCCGCGATGTCGTACTGGGCCTTCCAGCCCATCATGCGTTCGGCCTTGGAGGCATCGCACCAGTTGGCGGCGATATCGCCGGCACGGCGCTCGCGAATCACGTAGGGCAGCTCCTTGCCGCAGGCCTTGGAGAAGGCGGCGACGACCTCGAGTACCGAGGTGCCGGTGCCGGTGCCCAGGTTAAAGATCTCGACGCCGGTCTTGCCGTTCATCCAGTTGAGGGCGGCAACGTGACCGGATGCCAGGTCGCACACGTGGATGTAGTCGCGCACGCCGGTGCCGTCGGGGGTGGGGTAGTCGTTGCCAAAGACCTGAACGGCCTCGAGCTTACCGACGGCGACCTGGGCGACGTAGGGCACCAGGTTGTTGGGGATGCCCTTGGGGTCCTCGCCGATCAGGCCCGACGGATGGGCGCCGATGGGATTGAAGTAGCGGAGCAGCACGACGTCCCACTCGGGGTCGGCGGTGTGAACGTCCATAAGGATCTGCTCGATCATCCACTTGGTCCAGCCATAGGGGTTGGTTGCGGGCTTCTTGGGGTCTTCCTCGGTGACAGGCGGGTTGTCCGGGTCGCCGTAGACGGTCGAGGAGCTCGAGAAGATGATGGACTTGCAGCCATGGTTGCGCATGACGTCGATGAGCACCAGGGTGTTTTCGATGTTGTTGTGGTAGTACTCGACGGGCTTGGTCACCGACTCGCCGACGGCCTTAAAGCCGGCGAAGTGGATGACGCGGTCGATCTGATGGGTGTCGAAGATCTTGTTCATGGCCTCGCGGTCGAGCACGTTGGCCTCGTAGAAGGTGAGGTTCTTGGCGGCCTCTTCGCCCACGATGGTCTTGACGCGGTCGACGGCGACGGCGCTGGAGTTGGAGAGGTCGTCGACGATGACGACCTGGTAGCCGCCCTCGAGCAGCTGAACGACGGTGTGCGAGCCGATAAAGCCGGCGCCGCCGGTTACGAGGACGCAGGTGTCTTTGGGGTCGAGTGCTTTGGACATGTAGTCTCCTATCGAATCAGGAACACTTCTTGAGGGGAGTATAGCGCAGGCAGGGGCACCCAAAACGTGCAGGGCAGGAAAAGCAGATGAGCATGCTAACGTACTCATGGAAATGTTTGGCGTGGGCGTAACCTTGACTTTGACGTTTGCATACGAGCCGCCGACCATACGGTTTGCTGCCGTTCGTGGAAATCGTTGGGATGCGCCGGATGTACGCTAATATGTATGAGTTGAGCGACATATAAATAAACATGTAACGGAGTAGATATGTCACCAAACAGCGATTCCATCCTTTCCCAGGAGCTTTCGCGTCGCACTGCCCTCAAGGCCCTGTTCGGCGCAGCTTCTGTAGCCGTTCTTTTTGGTTTGCCCGCTCGCGCCCATGCTGCGGAGGCCACCAAGGAAACCACCGACAAGCTCAATGCGGCCCAGGCTCAGCTTGACGAGGTCCAGGCCCAGCTCGACAGCATCGCAAATGAATACGCGGCGCTGGCCAACAAGAACGCCCAGACCCTCAACGATATCGAGGGCGTACAGGGCCAGATTGACAGCACGCAGGCGCAGATTGACGAAAAGAAGGCCGAGCTCAAAAAGAAGCGCGACGATCTTTCCGATCGCGTTTCCGCCAGCTATAAGTCGGGCGGCACCAACGTCCTGTCGCTGCTGCTCGCCTCGGGTTCGTTTGAGGAGCTCGTCGCCAATGCGCACTATGTTGAGAAGATCAACAAGAGCGACCGCGACGCCATCGAGGAAATTCAGACCATCCAGGAAGAGCTCGATGCGCAAAAGACCGAGCTTGAGTCGCAGAAGGCCGACTTAGAGAAGCTCAAGGACCAGCAGACTGCCCAGATGCAGGATATGCAGGCCAAGCAGCAAGAGGTCCAGACCGTGCTGAGCGGTCTTTCCGACGACGTCAAGGAGCTCATGGCTCAGCGCGATTCAGAGATTCTTGCTGCCGCCCAGGCCGAGGAGGCTGCCAAGAAGGCCGCCGCTGCTGCCGCGGCCGCCGCGAACAAGAACAATTCCTACTCGGGTGGTTCGAGCTCGGGTGGTGGATCGTATGCGCCCGGAACTCCGCAGCAGAATGCCGGCTCGGGCAAGCAGCAGGCCGTCGTCAACGCGTGCTACTCCACGCCTTCGCCGGGTCAGAACTGGTGCGCGGCGTGGGTTACCAATGTCTTCCGTAACGCCGGCGTTGGCTACTTTGGCGGTAACGCGTGCGATATGTTTAACGCCTGGTGCTATAGCTCCGACCGCTCGGCGCTGCAGGTGGGCATGATTGTTGCCGACTCATCGCATAGCGGTACCGGCATACCGGGCCTGATCTATGGCCACGTGGGCATCTACGTTGGCGGCGGCATCGTTATGAGTAACGAGGGTGCCATTACGTCTAAGTCGCTTGATTCGTTTATTAGCTTCTATGGTACTGGCTCTGGCGTGCGTTGGGGCTGGCTTGGCGGTATTGCGCTGTCGTAACGGCGGTTTGAAGTAAGTTGGTCCGTGGCTGCCCGGAAGGCATTAGGTTGCCTGCTCGGACAGTCCTGCTCGCACGGAGAGCACATTAAGTGCTCTCCGGCTCGTGCGGAACTCGCGAT
>NZ_QSHS01000001.1:193768-241116 GCF_003467795.1 Collinsella sp. AM36-4AA | reverse complement strand
GGACCTCTCGGATCCAATGCGTCACACACCGGACTGGTTGTCTGAATAAATATGGCGAAGGCCCCTTTCGGGGCCTTTTTTAAATGAATTTATCGACTCCGTGGACTTCGGTTTTGGAATTTGGAGCCGACGGCTCACCAAAGTGGAAAATGAAATATAACCTAGCTGCAATAATCGCCTTGTTGCGAACTCGAACTGATCATGTAGATTTAAAATAGCCGCAATTTGCAATTGTCGAGCGGTGCGTTGGGTTGGAGCTGCTGCGGGTCCTATATGGATTGCGGTCTTGCGCCCCGATGTCCAAATAGGTCTCTCTAGACGGGAAGTTGCTCATGGACACCATATATGACGGAGACGGCTGGGTCGATCATTATAGTTGGCGACTAGTCGGCTCGGATGACAATGGGGATGTGGTGTTTGATGGACTATGTCCAAAGCATCTCCATCCTTTTGTTTCGTCGTTAATTGAGAGTTCCGCTCGTGTTGCCCCCTACAGCTCGGCGTCGCTTCATGATACGGACGTTTTGAAGACCATAAGGGAATCAATTGACGAGGGCACGATGAGCAGCCCGCTGTTTTCTCAGCTTGTGGGGCTAGATGAGATTGGCTCGAAACGGCTGCTTGCGGGCGAAAAGGTGGAACTCACTTATCGGTCGATGATTTCAATCCTGCGGATGGCCGATGTTCTTCGCAAATAAATGAAAACGGGACAAGTGAGCTACATCACTTGTCCCGTTATTAATTAAAGTGGACCGCGGCGAGCGGGCTATAAAAATTCGCCTACTCGGTGGACTTCGGGTTGTAGGTCTACTCCGAATTGGTCCTTGACGGTTGCCTGGATGTGGCGGATGAGTTCGTCGACGTCGGCGGCGGTGGCGTGGTCGGCGTTGACGATGAAGCCGCAGTGTTTTTCGCTCACCTGGGCGCCGCCGACGGCGTGGCCGCGCAGGCCGGCGTCCATGATGAGCTTGCCGGCAAAGTGGCCCTCGGGGCGCTTGAAGGTGGAGCCGGCGCTCGGCATATCGAGCGGCTGCTTGTCCTCGCGGCGCTGGCGATAGTCGTCCATGTCGGCCTTGATCATCGCAGCGTTGCCCGGGGCGAGATTGAAAGTGGCCGAAAGCACGATAAAGCCGTCGTCGGCGATGCGGCTCTTGCGATAACCCAGGTTGAGCTCGTCGACATCGAACTCGATGATATTGCCGCTGCCGCGGGTGCCGTCGTCGAGCATGCGAGCGGGCTTGTAGACGCGTACAGATTCCAGCACATCGGCCATGCAGGCACCGTAGGCACCGGCGTTCATGTAGCAGGCGCCGCCGACCGATCCGGGGATACCCGAAATGGGCTCCATGCCGGTGAGGCAGGCTTCGGCGGCAGCCGCCGCAACGTCGGAAAGCAAGGCGCCGGCTGCCGCCGTGACGCGCGTGCCGTTGACCGTAATGTCGGAGAGGCCCTTGCCCAGCGCTACGACGACGCCGCGGATGCCCTTGTCGCCGACGAGCAAGTCGGAGCCGTTGCCCACGATGGTGAGCGGCAGATCGCAACGATAGCAGGTATCGAGCGTGGCGACGAGGCCCTGCTCGGTATCGGGCGTGACAAAGACATCGGCCGGGCCGCCGATCTTAAACGTGGTGTGCTCGCGCATGGGCTCGCTCATGAGTACGTTGTCCTCGCCGGCAACGCCGGCGAGCGCGCAGAGCAGGTCCTCGTTAAAAAAGTCGTTCTCGTGCATACGAATATCCGCCTTTTGGTGGTTGTTGTCATCGATCGTTTGCAATATACCCCACCTGGACGGATTTGGTGCGCTGGCGGCGATAAAACAGCCGTCCACCGGATTGGTAAAGTGTTTATCATCGAGGTAGAGGGGCAGTCGCTATACTTTCAAGAGATTGCGCGTAAACCCGGAAGGAGCGAGATGGCCAACAAAGTCACCCTCAAGCAGATCGCCCAGGAGGTGGGGCTTTCCCCTTCGTCGGTCTCGCTTGTTCTCAATAATCGGCCCTGTCGCATTTCAGAAGAAAACCGCAAGCTCATCAAGGAGGTTGCGGCGCGCAACCACTATGTTCCTAACCAGATCGCGCGTAGCCTGGTCATGCGCGAGTCGCGCACACTGGGCCTTATCGTTCCCAATATCGAGAGCCGCTTTTTTGCCTCGCTCGCCGGCAGTTTGGAAAAGCGCTGCCGCGAGGACGGTTACGCGCTCTTTATTACCAGCTCGGGTGGAAGCGCCGATGACGATTTGGAACTGCTGCGCCAGCTGGTGACGCGCGGCGTCGACGGCGTCTTTCTGGTAGTGGGTGACGAGTTCTCCGACGATCGCGCCCTGCGCGAAGAAGTCAGCCATCTGCCCATACCGGCGGTAATGGTCGACCGTGCCATTGAGGGGCTCGAGTGCGACAAGGTGATGTTCGACCACGAGATGGGTGGCTACATGGCTACCCGCTATCTGATCGAGCAGGGTCACCGTCGCATTGCCTGCTTGGTTAATGCTCGCCGTTCTAATACGGGTCGTAAACGTCTTGCCGGCTACGAGCGTGCGCTGCGCGAGGTTGGCCTGCCGATCGACGCACGTTTGGAGTTCGAGAGCGAGTACTACATTCCGAGCGCATACGAGGCGTCGGAGGCGGTGCTCGCAACTGACGCCACCGCCGTGTTCGCAAGCTCGGATAACATTGCCCTCGGTCTGCTCAAGCGCTTGCACGAGATGGGGAAGAGCATCCCGGGCGATATCTCGGTGGTGAGCTATGACAACTCGGCGGCCGACGTTCTCTTTGAGCCGGCGCTGACCGCGATTGAGCAGGATCCTGGTGTCCTTGCGGAGCATGCTTTTGGCTGCATGTCCAAGCGTCTTGCCGGTAGGGGCGGTAGACGTGCCGAAGAGGTCGTTCTGGAGCCGGCGCTTATCGTGAAGGGCAGTGTGCTTGACCTTACCGAATATAGCTAAGCGCACTTGTTTGTTTGCATAGATTGCATGCGGAGTGTCCGCTATTTGCCGGCGGGGCCGGGGAGGCATACTTTGTTTTGAGAAGTTCGCGGAGCCCACTTCTCAAAACAAAGCAGGCACCCCGGCCCTCGTCCGTGAACTTTTCCGCTGGGCGAGCCATAGATGCCGCGCACCGATACGGTAAAGCGGCGGCTTGAAATTGGTGCTATATTCAGCTTGAGTTGTTTAATGCTAGTACGGGAGGCTGATATGGGGCTGTTCAAGAAGAAAAACCCGCAGGATGCCTTTGATCCCGATGTGTTTACCATCACGGATACGATTTTGGACCCGCCGCGGTTTACATTTTTGCCGGCTATCTATCAGGATGCCACGCGCCGCAAGTGGGCCGTGCATCAGCGCGGCGGCGAGCCGAAGATTTTTGACTATGCGGACGTGCTTCAGTGCGAAGTAGCCGAGGCGGGCGATCCGGAGGCCGATGAAGCGGTCTCTAAACAGGAATTTGCCCAGCGTATTCTGGCAAATCCTGCTAAGGCGGCAAAAATGAACGCTGCCAAGCGTAATATGTGTCT
The DNA here is from genome assembly GCF_003467795.1 of Collinsella sp. AM36-4AA. Lineage (NCBI taxonomy): Bacteria > Bacillati > Actinomycetota > Coriobacteriia > Coriobacteriales > Coriobacteriaceae > Collinsella > Collinsella sp. AM36-4AA. The sequence goes on along the minus strand of NZ_QSHS01000001.1, from coordinate 237,606 downwards.
TGGTATGGGCGTTGTTGTGGCGGTTCAGACGGGAAAAGACGAGGTTTCCAAATTGGAGATTCCCGTTATGACCGACGAAGTCAAACGCGATTCAAGTCTATATAAGTCGTATCGGAATGTCGCCGAGAAGATCAAGGCCGAATTTGATGCCATGGGAGGGCTGGCCTAATTTTGGCGGCATACGTTTCTGAATGAGGAGTCTGTGCTATGGCAGGCGAATCTTATGCAATTCCCCCCAAAGATCGTGCTGTTGAGGGAATTCTTTGGTATATCCAGCACCATCAACTTGCCGGCGGTGATCGCCTGCCGGCCGAGCGCGTGCTGTGTGAAGAGATTGGCGTTTCGCGTACGGCGTTGCGTGCCGGTATCACGCGACTCATCTCGTGCGGAACGCTCGAGAGCCGTCGCGGATCGGGTACGTATGTGTGTCCTCCCAAACCGCTCAATATCTTTCAGGAAACGTATAACTTCTCCGATGCTGTGCGGACTGCCGGCCTGCACCCCTCTTCTCGTCTGGTTTCCACTGGGACCATCGAGGCGGATGAGGTGCTTGCCGACAAGCTTGGGGTGTCTGTAGGTGCTCCTTTGCTCCGCATGCAGCGCGTTCGACTTATTGAGGGCGAGCCGGCGTCAATCGAGACGGCTCACGTTAACCTGTTCCTGTGCCCATCGCTTCCCGAGCACGATTTTGAGTGCGAGAGCCTTTACGATGTCTTGCTCAAAGAAGGCGGCGTGCGTGTTGAGCATGGACGTGAGCATATCTCCATCTCGCGTTTGAACGCCGAAGAGGCCGAGCTGCTCCAGCAAGAAGAGGGAACGCCGGTGTTCTATGAGAGCACGATCGAATTTGATAAGGACATGCGTTTTGTGGAGCATTGCAAATCGGTGATTTTGCCCACAAAGTTCCGCTTTGCCGATAACGGCGAAAAGAACGGCATGAGGAGCGTGGCAGGTGAACAATGGCTGAAACAGTAGATGCCACCCCGGTTTATATGCGCATTCGACGCCGCATCGAGGAGCGTATCGAGCGCGGTATATATCCCACGGGTTCCATGATTCCGTCCGAAAATGAACTTGCCGAGGAGTTTGGCACGACACGCCTGACTATCCGGAGTGCTGTGGACGAGTTAGTTCGGCGCGGGCAGATTCGCCGCGTCCGCGGAAAGGGCGCGTTTGTGGCACAGAAAGTGCCTGTTGCTTACGAGCGAACAGGAGGCTTTCGCGAGTCGGTTCGTGCTTCGGGCGGCGAGCCGTCCGTCCGCATCCTCGCGCGTTCCAAGCGTTATGCGGGTCCATATTATGCCAACCTGTTTGGCATTGTCGAGGACGATTTGCTGTATTCGATTCGGCGTTTGAACTGCGTCAACGGCGATCCCGTATCGATTGAGATGGCGTTCATCCCGTGCCTGCTGTTTCCCACAATTGAAGATATTGACGTGTCGGTCTTCAGTTTGTACGAGACCTATGAGATGCTGGGCCGAAAGCCGGTCATGGCACAGGAAAAGCTCGATATCGAAGCGCTGGGCGCGCGAGATGCCGGTCTGCTTGGGCTGGAGCAGGGCGATCTTGCCTTGACGCTGGAGTGCGTGAGCTTCGATGCGAGCGGCCAGGCGATCGAGTACGTCAAGTCGTTTAACCGCGGTGATGCGGGTGGATATACCTATACGTATTAGCTGGTGTTTTGTGAATAACAGCTGGTAAGCTAACCAGTTTTGATCGTTGGGTCAGCCGTATATACAACCTTACATGGCTCAAAATCGACCGTTCGCCGATGGGGATAAATTAATCGACAAAGAGGTATCAAAAAGCCGTAACCTGTAACTGTGATTGGTATCAAATACTAATGATTTGTTACGAGGTGAGACGATGAAGATGCTCGATTACGTTCAGCTTGCCCATGTGCGTATGGGAGAGAACCTCGAGCGTTCGTCTGAGCTGGTAGCGCAGCTCGTTGATATTTTCCAGCCCGGTTCTTTTGACGCGCTGCGCATCGTTGCTTCGGGTTCGTCGCGCCATGCCGCCGATTGCGCCCGAGATTACCTGCAAGATGCGCTGCAGATGCAGGTGTCCGTTGTGACGCCCGAGGCCTTCGTCGATTTTGAACACACCTATCCACAGCATGCGCTTAACATTGCCGTCTCGCAGAGCGGCTATTCAACCAATACGATTGCGGCGCTCGATTACATGCGCGCACACGATATGGCTGCAGTTGCGCTCACGGCAAACGTCGAGGCACCCATCAAGGAACACGCTGACATCGTTCTTGACTACGGTGTGGGCGTCGAGTCGGTGGACTTTGTGACTCTGGGCGTCGAGGTTCTCGTTGAGTACCTGGTGCTCTTTGGTATTTACGGCGGTCAGGCGCGCGGAACGATTGACGCCAAGGGCGTTGCTCAGCGTCTTGATGACCTGCGCGAGGCTATCCAGGCTAATGCCGTGATGTGCAAGACCGCCGAGGCATATGTCCAAGATCACATGCTCGAGCTTTCTGAGCACATGCCCGCCATGGTCGTCGGCAACGGCCCCAACTATGGTGTTGCCGAGGAGGCAGCGCTCAAGCTGAGCGAGACCATCAAGATTCCTGCCATGCATCACGAAGGCGAGGAGTTCGTCCACGGTCCCGAGATGCAGATCGTTCCGGGCTATCTGGTGTTTATCGTCGACGATCTGCAGGGGTCGGAGCGTCTTGCGAATATCGCCGATGCGCTATCGAACGTTACGGCAAAAACGGTGCTGCTCACGGCCCATCCCAAGGGTAGGGCTCACGAGGTTGCGGTGCCTCAGGTGGCTCCGCTGCTCAGCGCAATTCCCAATCTTGTGTTCTTCCAGACGATTGCGGCCATGATCGCCGAGCGTCTGAAGTCATGGAACGTGCACCCGTATCTCGATGCCGTCTCCAAGCAAATGGAGGTCAAGGCAGAGGGCTACGAAGAGTCAGTCAATGCGCTTAAGGCCAAAGCGGCTGAGTGTTACGGAATGTAAGCGGGTTTTGATGCCCGTTGGCATGGGGGATGTGGAAACAACCCCAGAAAGGAGAGACAAATGAAGGAAACCGAGAAGATCGAGATCATGCATTTCGACCAGGAGGGCTATCTCGAGGACGGCAAGGCGCTCTACGAGACCGGCAAGAAGATGATTGAGCTCGCCGACAAGGTCGCCGACGAGGGCTACGACGCCGTGTTCCTGATGGGCGTCGGCGGCCCCTGGGACGAGCTCATGCAGCTCCAGTACCTCATGAACAAGTTCGGCGACCGCGACCTCGAGGTCTACCTGATCCACGCCGCCGAGTGGAACGTCATTGGCCACAAGCGCATGACCGAGAAGTCCGTCGTGCTCACCGCCTCCGAGTCCGGCACTACCCCCGAGGTCCTCGAGGCCGTCAAGAAGATGAAGGGCATGGGCGTGCGCGTCTACGCCATGACCAAGCCCGAGGGCCCCATCGGCCAGGCTGTCGGCGCCGAGAACTGCGTCGCCATGGCTTCTGACCATGGTTCGGGCGGCTGCGAGAAGGGCTACTACCTCGCCGACTGCTTCGGCCTGCGCCTGCTCAACCGCCGCGGCTGCTTCCCCAAGTTCGATAAGTTCATCGAGCAGACCAAGGACGTTTGGACCCACCTGGTCGACATCCGCAAGAGCTTCGAGCCGCGCGCCGAGGAGCTCGCCAAGAAGTACGCCCTGGCCCCCTACACCATGTTCATCGGCTCCGGCGCCCTGTGGGGCGAGACCATCCTGTTCTCGATGTGCATCCTCGAGGAGATGCAGTGGAAGCGCACCCGCTACATCACCTCGGCCGACTTCTTCCACGGCACCCTCGAGCTAGTGGAGCCCGGCGTTCCCGTGTTCCTGTTCATGGGCGAGGACGAGAACCGCAAGCTCGACGAGCGCGTCCGCGCGTTCCTCAACCGCGGCGTGACCGGCGACACCGACATCAACGTCATCGACACTGCCGAGTTCGCGATCCCCGGCCTTGACGACGAGTTCCGCGTCATCGTGTCTCCGTGGATCCTCTCCTCGCTGATCACCGATCGCCTTGCCGCTTACTGCGAGACGGTCACCAAGCACAACCTCAACTACCGTCGCTACTATCACCAGTTCGATTACTAATCGGCGACAAATTAGCTACTGATCAAGAAGCACCCTGCCCGGGCGCATGCGTCCGGGCATTTTTATGCCGAAGTTCGCAAGAAAGGGGAATCGAATGAGGCAGTTTATCGTGGCGTCCCATGCTCATTTCGCGTCTGGAATCGTCGAGAGCATCGGCCTGCTTTCCGGCGAGCGCGAAAACGTCCATGCGCTGTCTATGTATGTCGACGGAAACGAGGACCTGGTCAAGGAGGCTGCGGCGATTCTGGACGACTTTGCCGCGGACGATGAGGTCGTCGTTTGCACCGACCTCTTTGGCGGCAGCGTCAACAACGAGTTCACCAAGATCGTCCAGACGCGCCCCAACACGCACCTTGTGACCAATATGAACCTGCCGCTCCTTATTCAGCTGCTGTTCGTGCCCGACTCCACCCCGATCGATGAGGCCATTCGCCAGATCGTCGAGGCGGACGACACCAAGGTCAAGTACGTCAACGACCTGCTGGGGCAGGCCGAACTCGATGAGTTTTAATCGTTAGGAGCACATCATGATTCAGATGATTCGCGTGGACTATCGACTGCTTCACGGCCAGGTTGCCGTTAGCTGGACCTCGGCTCTGGGTGCCGACTGCATCCTGTTAGTGAGCGACACGGTCCTCAACGACAAGCTTCGTCTGCAGGCCCTGTCCCTTGCAAAGCCCGAAGGATGCAAGGTCGTCGTCAAAAACACCGAGGATGCCATCAAGGCGCTCCAGAGCGGTGTGACCGACAAGTACAAGCTCTTCGTGGTTTGCGAGACGATCCAACAGGCCGGTGCCGTCGCCAAGGCGATGGGCGTCAAGAAGATCAACCTCGGCAATGTGGCCTTTAGCGAGGATGCCCGCCAGGTCTCGACGAGCGTATTCCTTACGTCCGAGAACGAGGCCTACGTGAAGGAGCTACTCGGCGAGGGCTATGAGCTGTTCATTCAGATGATTCCGGCGGATGCGAAGACTGATGCCGCAAAGGTCATCGGTTAGGGGCTGTCATGGTTATCAAGACGATCCTGATTTTCCTGATTGCCCTTTTGGGCTATTCCGAGTGGCTGACCGGTACGAGTTACCTTCAGCGCCCCATTGTGCTCGGACCGTTGGTCGGCCTTGTCATGGGCGATGTGGTGACCGGCACCATTATGGGCGCCACGATGGAGCTTGCCATGGTCGGTGCCATCTCGGTCGGTGCGTACAACCCGCCCGATACGATTTCCGGAACCATTCTGGGCGTGTCGCTTGCCATGCAGGCCGGCGCGGACGCTTCGGCGGCCCTGACCCTGGGCATTCCCATCGCAACGATCGTCCTGGCGCTCGATACGGCCCTGGGCCAGCCGGTCATGCTGCTGCTGGTGCACCGTATCGACAAAAACGTCGAGGACGGAGACACCAAGGCCATCACGCGCAACATGCTCATCGCCGGTTACGCGCAGAGCTGGTGCGGCCTGCTGATTATTCCTCTGGCATTCTTCTTTGGCGCCGATGCCGTCGCCAGCCTGCTCAACATCATCCCCGATTTCGTTCAGACCGGCATGGATGTCGCCGCCGCCTTCTTGCCCGCACTCGGCTTTGCGATGCTGGCGCAGATGATTATGAACAAAACGGTGGCTCCGTTCTTCTTCGCCGGTTTCTTCCTCGTCGCCTACTTTGGCATTAGCACGACGGGCGTGGCGATCTTTGCCGCGATCATCGTCGTCGCGATGACGGTTTTGGGTGACAAGAAAAAGGCGGAGCAGCCCGCAGTGGCAACCGAGGATCCTGCGATTGGGAGTGGGTTCGATGAGTTTTAAGTTTGAGTCTTCTTACGACGGAATGATTTCCCGCGCAGACCTCAAGAGGCTGTTCTGGCGCTCGATTCCCTATGAGCATTCCTGGAACTACGAGCGTATGGGCCATATCGGCTTTATGTGGGCCCTTATGCCGATCCTTCGCAAGCTGTATCCGCAGGATGCGGACTTTAAGGCCGCCCTTAAGCGCCATATGGAGCTCTATAACGTCACGCCGTACATCTCGACGCTCCCCATGTCCATTGCTGCCGCAATGGAAGAAGTCAACGCCACCGAAGATAACTTTGACACGAGCGCGATCTCTAATGTCAAGCTTGCTTTGATGGGACCGCTGTCCGGCGTGGGCGATGCCTTCTACTGGGGTACGCTGCGAATTTTGGCAACGGGTGTCGGCACGTCGCTGGCGCTGCAGGGCTCTATTCTTGGCCCGATTTTGTTCCTGCTCGTGTTCAACGTTCCCCACTACATCATCCGTTACCTGCTGACGTTTGTGGGATATCGCTTTGGCTCGGACATGATCAGCAAGGTCCAGGAATCGGGCATTATGGACACGATCGTCAAGATGGCCTCTATCATGGGCGCCATGGTGATCGGCGCTATGACCATGGAGATGGTCACCGTGGACATTCCGCTCATGGTCGGCGCGGGCGATGGCGCTCAGACGCTCGCCGAGCTGCTCAACGGAATCTTCCCGGGCTTTGTCACGATGGGGCTGTTTGGAATTGTCTATCTCATGCTCAAGAAGAAGATGAATCCGCTGCTCATCATGCTCGTGATCCTACTCGTGAGTATCGCCGGCGCGTTCTTTGGAGTGCTTGGTGTTCAGTAGGGTATCCGTCATAATTAAAACAATATAAGAGGGGGCGTCGCGCACATTGTGCTGCGGCGCCCTTTTGCCGAAAGGTGGACAAGATGGAGTATCCGCAGCTTGCCGTCATGAATATCAGCCATCGTTATTTTGACCTTGAGGAATTCTTTTCCTCGGCAGCGGCCTCGGGCTACACGTGTTGCGAGCTTTGGACCGGGGCGATGCATCTGTATGTCGATTGCCATGGATACGATTCGATCGAGCAGGTGCGGGAGCTGTCACAGCGGTATGGGGTTCGGATTGTGGGGCTTTGTCCCGAACAGAACAACCCCAAGCCGTGGAATATCGCGGCGCGCGGGAATGAGGCGCGTACCCGCACGCTCGCGTACTTTAAGAACGTTGTGGATATCGCGGCGGAACTTGGAGCCGAGCAAGTCATGGTCTCGAGCGGCTGGGCATTTTTGAACGAGCCGATCGAGGACGCGTGGGGTCGCAGTGCCTCGATGCTGCGTGCGATTGCCGAGCATGCGGGAGAACGTGGCGTGCGACTGGTGCTCGAGGCCCTGCAGCCAGTTGAGTCGATGATCGTGAACTCGGCGGCCGACACGAAGCGCATGATCGAGGCAGTTGATCATCCGGCACTTAAGGCATGTCTGGATATGGGCGCCATGGCGGTGGCGGGGGATACCATCGACGATTATTTCGATCTGCTTGGCGATGATGTCGCCCACGTGCATTTTGTCGATGTTGCGGCAGATGGCACGACGCATCTTGCCTGGGGTGACGGCGACCGCGATATGCACGCCGACCTGGATAGGCTGGTGGCGCGCGGCTATCGCGGAGTTGTTTCGGCCGAGACCTATGACGGGCGCTATTTTGCCGACCCCGCGGCTGCCGATGCGCAGGTAATGGCAGAGTATCGTCGTGCGATTGGCGCCTAAGTGGGGTTGGGTTGCGGCAATCCGCTCCTATGTTTCCAAATGAATACGCTGTGAGCCGAGAAAGACGATTTTCCCCGCAAGCACTCTAGTATGCTAAAGTACCCAGAAGACCGGCAGAGCTATGCCGGTCTTCTGTTCTATATGAAACACAGCATGAGGAGGCTCACCAGATGACGGCCACACCGTGGGGATTCCGGGACATATTGCCCGAGGAGGCTCAGGCGCGCGAGGAGATTGCGCTGACGGTGAAAGGCTGCTTTAGGGAGCATCATTACCTGCCGGTCGAGACGCCGCTGCTCGAGGACAAGGGCTCGCTCGAGGAGGGCGGCCGCATTGCGGACACGCCGTTTAAGCTCTTTGACGACGACGGTCGCCTGCTGGTGGTCCGTCCCGACAACACGCTGCCGATCGTGCGCCTGGTTTCGACTCGCATGCGTGCGGCCGATCTGCCGCTGCGCCTGCGCTACGAGGCGCCGGTGGTTCGCGAGTGCCAGCGCAATGCTGGCGGCTCGCGTCAGTTTACGCAACTGGGTTTTGAGCTCATCGGTGCGGGCGACACCGCGGGCGATGTTGAGATCGTTTCGCTGGTGGCGGAGGCCGTGCGCGAGCTGGCACTTCCCGATGCGCGCATTATTGCAGGTAGCGTGCGTCCGTTTAAGGAATTGCTCGCGGCCTGTGAGGATCGCGAGCTGGCTGCCGAGGCGCTGCGCTGCGTGCACGCCAACGACTTTGTGGGCCTCGATGCCCGTGTGGCGGCAAGTGCCGAGTCCGAGGCCGTCAAGGCCGCCATTAGCGAGCTGCCGCGCCTGCACGGTGGCCCCGAAGTGCTCGACCGCGTGGACGCGCTGCTGGCGGCGGCCGGTATCGTTGCGCCGCTTACGCGCGAGCTGCGCGCTCTGGTCGAGGGCCTGGCTCCCGAGGATGCTCAGGTGCTGTCGTTCGACTTCTCCATTATGAACTCGTTTGATTACTACACGGGCCTGGTCTTTAAGGCCTATGCCGGTGGCCTGCCCGATCCGGTCGGCTCGGGTGGACGCTACGACTCCATCTTTACCGGCGCGTTTGGCGACGGCATTGAGGTACCGGCGGCGGGCTTTGCCTTTTCGCTCGAGCGTCTGGAGGCCGCGCGCACCTCTGCCGAGGACGCTGCTTCCGATGGCGATCACGCCGCGGGCCGTGGCGCCGAGGGTCCGCTGCGTATCGCCGTGCCCAAGGGCTCGCTCAAGGCCGATACGCTCGACGTGCTCGAGGCTGCGGGCTTGGACGTCTCTGAGCTGCGCGACCCCGGTCGTCACCTCATCGTGCGCGGCCGCGACACGCGTGCCGGCGAGGGCGCGGTCGGAGATATCGAGTTTGTTATCGTGCGCCCCAGCGACGCGCCCGCCTTTGTGGGCTGCGGTGGTGCCGATTGCGGCATCTGCGGTTGGGACTCGCTCATCGAGGCCGATCTCAACCTGCTGCAACTGGTCGACTTGGGATACGGTCTGTGCACCTTTATCGAGGCAGAGCCCGCATGGCGCGCCGGCCAGGCTGAGCGCAACTATGCCCGCCGCGGCTCGCTTCGCGTGGCCACCAAGTACCCGCGCATCGCGAGCGCCTGGTATGCCGAGCGCGGCGTAAACGCCGACATCGTTTCGCTGCACGGCAACATCGAGCTGGGGCCCATTGTCGGCATGACCGATCGCATTGTGGATATTACCGCCACGGGTGCCACGCTGCGCGACAACGACTTGGTCATCACCGGCCGCATCATGGACTGCACGGCCCGCTTCTTCGTCAACCCAGGCGCCGCACGCCTGGATCCGCGCGTGCGCAATCTGGCCGATCGCCTGGCGGCTGCCGTGAAGGACAAGCATTTTGAGCCCGTCGCGGGCTCGGCGCAATAGCGCGAGCACGCACGGGCGCCCCAACGTACGGGCTGCGGGTCGATTGGCGCCGCCGCCCGGCCTCTCGTTTTTCGAATGCAACCTCGACCGATAGGGGATACCGATATGAAGACTATCAAGCTTGCTCCCGGTGAGCGCCTCGTTACCAACCAGCTCAACCGTAAGGGCGTGCTGCCGCAAAACATCGTCGACGCCGCCCGCGATATTGTGGCCAGCGTGCGTGCCAACGGCGATGCCGCGGTGCGCGACTACTGTCAGCGTTTTGATGGCGTTGAGCTGCAGAATTTCCGTCTGCCGCAGGAGCAGATCGATGCCGCGCTCGAGGGCCTCGATCCGGCCTTTGTCGCCGCGCTCGAGAAGGCTGCGCGCCAGATTCGCGAGTTCCACCAGCGCGAGGTCGAGCAGAGCTGGTTTACCACGCGTGCGGACGGCACGATGCTCGGCGTCAAGGTGACCTCGCTCGCGGCGGCCGGCATCTACGTGCCGGGCGGTCGCGCGCAGTATCCCTCCACGGTGCTTATGAATGCCATTCCCGCCAAGGTCGCCGGCGTCAAGCGCGTGGTCATGGTGACCCCGCCGCAAAAAGACGGCCTGATCAGCCCCTACACGCTTGCCGCGGCCAAGCTCGGCGGCGTGGACGAGATCTATATGGTGGGCGGCGCCCAGGCCGTGGCCGCGCTGGCGTACGGTACCGAGACCATTCCGCGCGTCGACAAAATCACCGGCCCGGGCAACGCCTTTGTCGCCGCGGCCAAGCAGATTGTCTCGGGCGACGTGGGTATCGATATGGTCGCCGGTCCCTCCGAGGTCTGCGTGCTGGCCGACGCCACGGCCAAGCCCATGGTGGTTGCGGCCGACCTGATGGCCCAGGCCGAGCATGATCCGCTGGCAGCCTGCTATCTGGTGACCTGCGACGAGCAGTTTGCGCGCGAGGTCGAGGCGGGTATCGACATTCTGGTGGCACAGTCGCCGCGTGCCGAGATCACGCGCGCCTCGCTCGACAACGAGGGCACCATTGTGGTGGCTGCCGACATGGCTGCCGCCGTCGAGGCCGTGAACACCGTGGCGCCCGAGCACCTTGAGCTGCACTGCAAGGATGCGATGGGCCTGCTCGGCGGCATTCGCAACGCCGGCGCTATTTTTGTGGGCGCTTGGAGCTCCGAGCCGCTCGGCGATTACGTTGCCGGCCCCAACCACACGCTGCCGACCGGCGGTACGGCCATGTTCTCCAACCCGCTTTCGGTCGAAGAGTTCGTTAAGCGCTCGAGCGTTATCTGCTATACGCCCGAAGGTCTGCTCTCCGACGCTCCCGCTACGCAGCGTCTGGCCGAGGCCGAGGGCCTGTGGGCGCACGCGCTTTCGGCCGCACTGCGTCGCCGCGTGCTGGAGCAGGGCGAGGATGCCGTGAGTGCCGAGTCGCTGGCCGCGGCCGACCTGACCAAGGTCGCCTGGCCGGGAGACGCCGTGGCGACGGTTGCCGAGGGCGTGGACCTGGCGGCTGCAGGCGCGGATGGCGCCGGTGCGACCGGCGGGGAGGCCTAATATGGCCGAGCTGACGCCCCGCATGAAGGAGCTCGTCCAGCCTTACTTGGCCGGTATTGAGCCCTACGATCCCAACTTTACGCCTACGCGCATCAACCTTTCGGCCAACGAGAACACCTATCCCGTGCCGACCGGCGTGCGCGAGGCGGTCGATGCGGCTCTGGCTGCCACACCGCTCAACCGCTATCCCGATCCCATGTCCAACGACCTGCGCGACGAGCTTGCTGCCTGGCATGGTGTGGCGCGCGAGAATGTCTGCGTGGGTAACGGCGGCGACGAGCTGCTTTATAACTACCTGCTGGCGTTTGGCGGCGAGGGGCGGACCCTGCTCAACTGCCCGCCGTGCTTTAGCGAGTACGCGTTCTTTGCGTCGCTCTGCCAGACCGAGGTGCGCGACGTGTGGCGTGATCCGGCGAGCTTTGAGCTCGACCAGACAGCCGTGCTTGCCGCGGCGCCCGAGTGCAACCTGGCAATCGTGACCTCGCCCAACAATCCCACGGGCGACGTGGCGCCGCTCGACTTTGTCGCGGCCCTGTGCGATGCGTGCCCCGGCATGGTCATGGTCGACGAGGCCTATGTTGAGTTTGCCGACGATTCGTTTGGCGCGGCCACCACGGCGCAAGGCCTTATCGCCGAGCATCCCAACCTGGTGATTTTGCATACGCTGTCCAAGGCGTTTGGCGCCGCCGGCACGCGTCTGGGTTATGTGATCGCGGCTCCCGAGGTCATCGACGTGTTCGCGGCGATTCGCCAGATCTATTCGGTCAATGTGCTGAGCCAGGCCGCCGCACTTGCCTGCGTGCGTGCCCGCGATGCGTACGCGCCCGTTGTGGCGCAGATCGCATCCGAGCGCGAGCGCGAGCTGTGCGCCCTGCAAGCGATGGCTGCCGAGGGCCTGCCCGTGGAGGCATGGCCGAGCGCGGCGAACTTTGTGCTCGTGCGCACGCCGCATGCCACGCGTGTGCGCGAGCGTCTGCGCGACGAGTATTCAATTTTGGTGCGCGACTTTAGCTACGCGCCGGGGCTTGCGGACTGTCTGCGCATCACTGTGGGTACGCCGCAGGAAAACGATGAGGTGCTGGCTGCGTTTGCCGCGCTGGTGAAGGAGGGGATGTAGATGGGCCGTTATGCCGAGGTGACCCGCAAGACGGGTGAGACCGACATTGTCGTCAAGCTCGACCTGGACGGGAGCGGCGTGTGCGATATCTCGACCGGCGTACCGTTTTTCGACCATATGCTCAACGCCTTTGGTCGCCATGGCCTGTTCGATTTGACGGTGCATGCGGCGGGCGACGTTGAGGTCGACGCGCACCATACCGTTGAGGACACAGGCATCGTGCTGGGCGAGGCGTTTTGCCGGGCGCTGGGCGATAAAGCGGGCATTGCGCGCTTTGCCGACGCGGCGATCGCCATGGACGAGACGCTCGTGATGGCCGCCGTGGACATTTCGGGCCGCGGGCAGGCCTATTGCGAGCTGCCCGTGCCGACCGAGCGCGTGGGCAGCTTTGATACCGAGCTGGCCGTCGAGTTCTTCTACGCCTTTGCGCGCGATGCCAAGCTCACGCTGCACGTGCGCGAGCTGGCGGGTGGCAACTCGCATCACATTATCGAGGCCGCCTTTAAGGCCGTGGGCCGCACGATGCGCCACGCCTGCGAGCTCGATCCCCGCGTGCAAGGTATTCCCAGCACCAAGGGCTCGCTGTAACCTGCCAAAAAGGGACAGGTTTATTTTGGCAGGTTTTATCTGCGGAAATGCTGTCTCATGCGGTGGGTAAACGTTTTACCGACCAAAATAAACCTGTCCCTTTTTGGCAGGTTTTGAATGGGAAAAAGGGAGGGTCGCGTGGGCGAACCGAAGATCGTGGTGGTCGACTACCACAAGGGCAATCTGTCGAGCGTTGTGCGCGGGCTTGCGCGTGCCGGTGCTGCCGCCTGTACGTCGGACGACCCGGAGCAGATCCGCGGTGCCGACGGCCTGGTTATCCCGGGCGTAGGCGCGTTCTATGACGCGATTGCCTTTATGCGCCAGAGTGGCGAGGCGGACGCGGTGCTCGACGCCGTTGCCGCCGGAACTCCGCTGCTCGGCATCTGCCTGGGTCTTCAGCTATTTTTTGAGCGCGGCAACGAGGGCGTGCCTGCGGACGAGGGCGTGGTCGCGGACGACAGCGCCTCCGAGCAGGCTGGTGGTCCCTGGGTCGATGGCCTGGGCATTATGCGCGGTTCGTGCACGCGCTTGGAGTCGAGCCGCCTGAAGGTGCCGCACGTGGGCTGGGACCAGGTGCACATGACGCCTGCCGGTGCGGCCGATCCGCTGCTTGCCGGTTTTGCCGAGGGTGCCAACATGTACTTCACCCACAGCTACGCGGTGGCAGACGACGCCGATGCCGCCAATGTGCTGGCGCGCACGCACTACACGCGGAGCTTCCCGTGCATCGTGCGCCATGGCAACGTGTGGGGCTGCCAGTTCCATCCCGAGAAATCCTCCGCGCTGGGTCAGCGCATCCTTAAGAACTTCGTCAACATCGTCGAGGAGGTTGGCCGATGATCCTGTTTCCCGCAATCGATCTGATCGGCGGCAAGGTTGTGCGCCTGGAGCGCGGCGACCGCAGCCGCTGCAAGGTATATTCCGACGACCCCGTGGCCGTCGCCCGCTCGTTTGCCGAGCAGGGCGCGAGCTGGGTGCACGTCGTTGACCTGTCCGCTGCCTTTGGCGAGGACGAGGACAAGTGCGCTGCCAACTCGGCGGCGATTAAGGCCATCTGCGGCGTCGACGGTCTGTCCGTGGACGTGGGCGGCGGCGTTCGCTCGCTCGCACGCATCGACGAGCTGGCCGGCTATGGTGCTCGTCGTATTGCGCTGGGCACCGTGCTGGTGACCGAGCCGGGTTTTGCCGAGGTGGCGGCCCAAGGCTTTGGCGAGCTGCTGGTCGCCGATATTGCCGCGCGCGACGGCCAGGTTAAGGTGAATGGCTGGCGCGACGGCGCGGGCGTGGCGCTCGACGATGCCGTGGCGCAGCTTACCGAGCTGGGCTTTAAGCATCTGGTGTATACCGACATCGCGCGCGATGGCATGCAGACGGGCATCGATGTGGCGGCGTATCGCCATGTGGCCGAGGTCGCGGGATTTCCCGTCGTGGCTTCGGGCGGCATCTCGACGCTAGACGACATCCGCGCGCTGGCCGCGGTGGGCGAGGGCGCGATTGAAGGCGCCATTACCGGCCGTGCGCTCTACGAGGGCAACTTTACGCTGGTGCAGGCGCTGGCCGCCGCCCGAGGGGAGGAGTAGCCCATGCTTACCAAGCGCGTGATTCCCTGCCTAGACGTCAAGGACGGCCGTGTGGTCAAGGGCGTCAACTTTGTGAGCCTGCGCGATGCGGGCGACCCGGTGGAGCTGGCACGTGCCTACGACCGCGAGGGTGCGGACGAGGTCGTCTTCCTGGACATTACCGCCACGAGCGACAACCGCGCGACGACTATCGAGATGGCAGCGCACGCGGCCGAGGAGCTGGCCATTCCCTATACCGTGGGCGGCGGCTTTCGCGACTTGGCGGGCATGCGCGCCATGGTTGCCGCCGGTGCCGACAAGGTGTCGCTCAACTCGGCGGCCGTGCGCGACCCGTCGCTGATTAGCCAGGCTGCCGCGGCGTTTGGCAGCCAGGCCGTGGTCGTGGCAATCGATGCCAAGCGTGTCGGTTTGCCCGGCGCATCCGGTGCAGACAAGTGGGAGGTCTTTACCGCGGGAGGCCGCAACGCTACGGGTATCGACGCGGTGGCGTGGGCCGAGGAGGCGGCTCGTCGCGGTGCCGGCGAGATCTTACTGACCAGCATGGACCGCGACGGCACCAAGGCCGGCTTTGACCTGGCGCTCACTCGCGCCGTGGCTCGCGCGGTGCCAATCCCCGTCATTGCGAGCGGTGGCGTGGGCACGCTCGAGCATTTTGCCGAGGGTGTGATCGAGGGCGAGGCCGACGCCGTGCTGGCGGCGAGCGTCTTTCACTTTGGAACCTTCAGCATTCGCCAGGTGAAGGAGTATATGGCCAGCCAAGGCATCCCTGTGAGGCTGGACTTCTAGTGCTGCGGCTTGCCCAGGCACCGCATCTTGCCGCTCAAACCGTCGCTCGCGTACCAAAGTACGCGTCGCTCCTCTTTCGCGGCAACCTGCGGCACCTGGACAACCCTCGCCGACCTGTGGGATTTCGTTTGTTACTTGGGAGAAATGATGACTGAGGTAATAAATGCTACCGAGCTTAAATACGACGCCCGCGGGCTGATTCCTTGCGTGGTTCAGCAGCATGACACCGGCGAGGTGCTTATGGTTGCCTGGATGAACGAGGAGTCGGTGGGGCTGACGCTCAAGACCGGCACCACGTGGTTTTGGAGCCGCAGCCGCCAGGAGCTCTGGAACAAGGGCGCGACGAGCGGCAACATGCAGGCGGTCAAGGAGCTCTGGGCCGACTGCGATAGCGATACGCTGCTGGTCAAGGTCGACTCGCCGGGTCCGGCCTGCCATACCGGCAACCGTACCTGCTTCTTTAAGCACATAAAGGGGGAAACACGATGAAGGTCGTGACGCCGTTCGAAGTCGCTGACTGCAACGCCGAGCTTCTCCGCGCGGGCGTGCCGTGCCGCGTGCACCTGACCGATGCCTGCGGGGCGCAGTCGCTTTGGCTCGAGGCCGAGAAGGAAAGGCTCGATGAGGCCCATGCCGTCATCGTCGAGTTCTTTGAGAAAAAGGGTGCAAAGCCTCGGTTCGATGAGGCCGGTAATTACTTTACGCTGCAGTAACGAGAGGAAATAACCATGGGAGTCAGAACAGCTAACGTGCAGCCGGGAAACATCGGCGAGACGCTGACGGGACTGGCCGAGGTGATTCACGACCGTCGCGATGCATCGCCGCAGGAGAGTTATACCGCGCGTCTGCTGACCGACGTCGAGGACGAGCTGCTCAAGAAGCTTGCCGAGGAGGCAAGCGAGGTGATCATGGCCTGCAAGGATAACGACCACGATCACATTCGCTACGAGGCCGGCGACCTGATCTACCACCTGCTCGTGACACTCGAGCGTTACGGCATCACCCTCGACGAGCTGGCCGGCGAACTCAACGCCCGCCGCCACTAGTCGTTAAAGAACATCCCTAACGACTAGTCTTAGGCGAGGGGTGTGGGCTCCCATTCGCCGGTGGAGCGGGGAATGTCGAAGGTTCGGTAGCCGCAGTCGTAGGCGTGGGCCTGGGCCTCGCGGATGTTCCAGCAAATATCGCAGGCGCGGTGCGCATCCGAGCCAAAGGTAATGGGTACCTCGGCGTGGGCGAAGCAGCGCAAGAGGCCGGTCGCGGGATAGTAGTCGTCCAGGCTCTTGCGCGGCGCTGCCGTCGAGACCTCAACGCGCCGGCCCGTGTCGTGAGCGCACTCGGCCATCTGCTCCCAGAGTGGCATGGGGTCAAAGTCGGGCGCAAAACCTTCCTTCGAAAAGCGCATGACCAGGTCGGGGTGGGCCATCACGTCAAAGTTGAGCGAGCTCTCGCAGGCGCGGCACCAGTCGTCGACATAGCGCTCCCATACGCCGCGCACGCCCAGGTTTTCCCAAACATGCAGATCGGTATCGTCGTCGATCCAACCGCAGGGCGAATCGGGCGTATCGGGGCGAGCGACGCCCTCCGTTCCCGCCGTGCCCGCAGCGCCGGCCATGATATCGCCCGGGTTACCAATCCAATGCACGCTGCCCAGGCGCACCACGGCGCCCGCGGACCAGCGCTCAACTAAAGGCTCGCAGCCTTCGTACCAATCGCATTCAAATCCATAGATAAACTCGAGCCCTGGCGCGATCTGCGCGGCGAGTTTGCAGGCGTCCTCAAAGGCCAGGCGATGTGTCGGCAAGTCGCCCTCGACAACCTGTACCTCGCAGTTGGCGTCCATGCTGGCGGGCAGGGTGAGGTGGTCGGTCGAGACCATGACGCGACAGCCGGCGGCCGCGGCAGCGCGGACGTTATCCTCGAACGTGGCATGACCGTCCGAAAACGAGGTATGGGTGTGGCAATCGACCAGCGGGCACGCGGGCATGGCGACTCCTTTGCATTTGGCGAATCTGCTCCATTGTAATGGCGCTGCCTCGCCGCGTCGTGCGCGCCGGGTGCCGAAATCGAGTGGAAAGGCTGCGCGGCGCGTGCCGGCGCCGGCGACTACTTGCTTCGTGTCGCTGCGCATTTGGCCTGCACCGTTACCATCGCGTGCCGCACGGCGGTGATGGGGCGATAGCGGATCATACGCGGTCCCGACCAGCGCATGACCTCGCGGATCTTCTCGCGCATGGCAGGCCGGTAACAATGCGAAGGACAGGCCGAGCAAAATGTCTTGGTACCCATGTGGGGGCAGTGCTCAATGCGCGCGACGGCGTATTTCTGCAGCTCGGCGCATTCGGGGCAGAGCGTAATGGTCCGAAGGCCGAGCTTCACGCGCACGGGCTCATCGTCGCCAGCCTGCTCGATCGCATGCCCGCCTCCATGATGCCCACGACACCACAGCGCAATCATCTGCGACACCATCTGGGCCTCGCGCTCGCGTTTGCGTGCCAGCTCCGGTGTGTCGACCGGGCGCGCCATTAGCTCAGCCTCCCGCGCTCGACCGAAAGCGAGAAATCGGCAAACGAGCAGGTGCTGGCACGGTGGCTTACGAGCACAATGGTCTTGCCGCGGCGCTTGAACTCGTCGATCGCCTGCATTACGGACGCCTCGTTGAGGGCGTCGAGTGCGCTGGTGGGCTCGTCGAGCAAGATGAAAGGCGCGTCGTTGAGGAAGATGCGCGCAAGGCCGATGCGTTGGCGCTCGCCGCCCGAGAGCGAGTCGCCCAGCTCGGCAACGGGCGTGTCGAGACCCTGCGGCAGGCGGTCGATGAGGGCGGTAAGCGAAGCGGAGCGGCAAGCGTCGAGCAGCTCGGCATTGGTGGCGTTGGCGCGCGCGACCAGCAGATTCTCGCGTACGGTGCCGCAGAACAGATGTGTGTCCTGGGTCATATAGGCCTCGTGGCTGCGCAGGCTCGCCGTGTTGATGTGGCGGGCATCGACACCGCTCACCGTGATGGTGCCGGCTGCGGGGTCCCAAAAGCGCATGAGCAGCTTAAGCAGCGTCGACTTGCCCGAGCCCGAGCGCCCCATGATGCAGGTCATGGTACCGGGCGCAAAGGTGCAGGTCACGTCGTCGAGGATGAGACTCGCCGCGGTGTCGTTCGCGACCTGCTCCGTGGCGCCCGCACCGCCCGCGTCCACGCCGCCCGCATAGCTAAAGCTCACATGCTCGGCTGCGGCGCCGGCAAACTCAACGTCCTGCCCATCGGCGACCTCGGCGCACTGGGGGTGCTCGTCGAGCAAATCGAGCACGCGTGCGCCCGAGGCGAGCGTCTCCTGCAGTGAGGCGCCCAGGCGGCTCACGGCCATCACCGAGCCAAACGACGACACAAAGGTAAAGACGGCGACAAACGCTGCGGCAAAATCGATCGTTCCCGCAGCCACCAGCTGCAGCGCTCGCCCGAGCATCACCAGATTGGCCGCAAGAATAAGCGCATCGGCTACGGCCTCGCTGGCCGCCTGGCGGCGCTTGAGGCGCGCGTCCACGTCGCCGACTTGCTCGGTCAGCTTGCTCAGGGCACGGCTGCGATCGGCGCCACCGGCAAACTGGATAGTCTCGGACGCGCCGCGTAGACTGTCGAGCACAAAGGCGCCCAGCTTACCGGCGCCCTCGCGGCTCTGGCGGCCGGTGGTGCCGCATGCCTTGGCCGAGGTCAGGGGCAGTAGCACGCCCAGGACCGCGTAGGCCACGAGCGCGATGCCCGCGAGCTCGGGGCTCACAGCCAGCAAAAAGCCCTCAAACACAACGGTGCAGACCAGAGCGATTGCAATGGGCGAGATGGTGTGCGCGTAGAAGACCTCGAGCAGCTCGATATCCGAGGTGACCAGGCTCACGAGCTCGCCCTTGCCGCGGCCCTCGAGCTTGGCGGGGGCGAGCTGGCGCAGGGCGCCAAACACCAGGTTGCGAATGTGTGCGAGTAGGCGGAACGCGATGTAATGGTTGCAGAGCTGCTCTCCGTAATGGAGCGGCCCGCGTGCGATGCCGCAGGCGGCGCAGGCCGCGCATGCCGCGACAAGACCGAGCCCCAAGGCGTTGTAGCCCAGCGCGGCCATAAGACCAAGGGCGCCAAAGGCCGGTACGAACGCGGCGGTGAGCATGCCAATGCTGCCCAGCGCGACGGCTAGCACAAGCCAGCCGGCAAGCGGTCGGACGAGCCCCATCATGCGCCACATGATGGACGGCGCCGAGCGACGGACGCGGCCGGAGTCAAGCGCCGCGGCAGCGGAAGACGAGCTAGCACCGTTGAGGCCATCGGTACAGGCGGCGCTGCCGTCAACAGCCTCAACCGCGCCGACATCCTCGGCATCACCCTCCGCATACGCATATGCCGAGAGCTGCTCCTGGCTGTTCCACATGCGCGCATAGGCGCCCGCGGTGGCCAAGAGCTCGCCGTGAGTCCCGTGCTCGGCAATACGGCCACGCTCCAGCACCAGGATCTGATCGGCGCCTACGATCGTCGACAGGCGGTGTGCCACCACGATTACGGTGTGCCCGCCGGCGAGCGATGCAATGACCTCGCCGATTGCGGCTTCGCTTGCGGCGTCCACATTGCTCGTCGCCTCGTCAAAGACATAGATCGGCGAGTCGTGCAGCAGGGCGCGGGCCATGCACACGCGCTGGCGCTGGCCGCCCGAAAGGTTGGTGCCGCCCTCGTTAATCATCATGTCGAGCCCGCCGTTGGCCTGCACAAAGGCCGCCACGCGCGTGCGGTCGAGTGCGTCCATGAGCTCGGTATCGGTGGCGCTGGGCTGGGCGAGCAGCAGGTTGTCGCGCAGGGTGCCGGCAAACAGGTAACCGTTGGTGGGCACCAGGGTGACGGCGCGCATGAGTGAGGCGGCCGTGGCGTCGCGCAGCTCGACGCCGCCGATGCGAACGCTGCCACGGTAGGCACCCTTGCGGCCCGCGATAATCCCCGCGATCGTGGACTTGCCGCCGCCGCTTTCGCCTACGAGTGCCACGAGCGAGCCGTGCGCAATGGTCGCGCTGGCGCTGTCCAGCACCGTGCGGTCGCCGTATGCATAGCTCACGCCCGCGAGCTCGATATCGCCGCGACCGTCAAGCTCAACATCGCCGCGCTCGGGCTCGGGCGTATCCAAAATGCCAAACATGCGGCGCGAGGCGGCCATGCCGTTCATGGCCGTGTGGAACAGCGATCCCAGGCGGCGCATAGGCAAAAAGAACTCCTGCGACAGAAAGACGATGAGGAAGGCAGCCTCAAAGCCAATCTTGCCCGTGGCGAGCTGCAGCGTGGCTACGATAATGCCGAGCGCGGCGCCCATATAGACGACCAGGTCCATAACGCAAATGGAGCGCAGCTGCATCACCAGCAGGCGCATGGTCGCTGTGCGGAAACGCTCGGACTCGGCGTTGATGCGCTCGTGCCAGCTGCGATCGGCCTGGTAGACCTTAAGGGTGGTGAGACCCTGCACGGCCTCCAGGAACATGCCGCCCAGATCGACATAGCTGCCCCAGTACTCGGCACCGATCTTTTTGGCGTTGCGCATGACCATCATGATGGAGACGGGGATGACCGGAACGCAGGCGAGCAGCAGTGCGGCGGGAAGACCCGCCTGGCCCACGAGCAGTACAAACAGCGTGATGGGTGCCAAACCGGCAAAGAAGAGCTGCGGCAGGTAACCGCCAAAGTACACCTGGAGTTGCGTGGCGCCCTCGACGCTGGTCTGGACGGCCTCGGCGGTGGGGACGGTTTCGGTGTAGGAGGGGCCGAGTGCGGTGAGCTTGTCGTAGACGAGCGAGCGCACGCGGCGGACGGCCTCGAACGCGGCCTTGTCGCCGGCGCGTTGGGCCAGGTAGATGGAGGCGGCGCGCACGATGATGGCGGCGGCGAGCGGCAAAGCCGCCTGTGCGAGGGCATCGACGGCGAGCGCGGCGGAAAGACCGTTCGTGACGATGCCGCCCAAGATGCGCGCAAGCATCCACATCACCGTGATGTTTGCCATGAGCGCGATCCACTTAAACAGGACGCTTGCCATAATGTAGGGCGTTACCTGCGGAGCCAGGGAGAAGAGCCGCTTCTCGAACATGAAACCTCCTATGCCGTAACGGTGCCGGGCTGGGTCCTCGGCAGCCGCTTAGTTAGCCAAATGCAACTAGAGTAACATCGTGCAGCGGGTAAGTATGCCGAGGGTAATTTTTAGCCGATGAACTGCGTAGAAAGTTCAAAATTGTTGAGTGCGGCGAACTTTGTGGTGGACGGAATGCGGGCGCAATTTTGATCGTGTGCGGCCCGCTCCAAAACGTGTACGTCAGCCTCCAAAACCGACAAAAAATGACATGTTTGGAGGCTGACGTACATGTTTGGATAGGGGCAAGGGCGACGACGGACGAAAGTCACGCCTGTGCCACGTTCGATGTGCTAGCGTTTGGGTGAATAAAACGAGCCCGTGCGGAAAGGATCCGGACCGTATGCAACGTGGAAGTACATCTCCGCTGTCCCGCGAGACCGATGCGCCCGAAACCATCGTCAAGCTGGAGTGCGACATCGACGATGCGTCGCCCGAGGTACTCGCCTATGCCGCCGACCGCCTGCGCGAGGCGGGCGCCCGCGAGGTGCACTGGCTGCCCCTCTACTGCAAAAAAGGCCGCCCCGGCTGGCAGCTGCAGGTGATCTGCTCGCATGAGGATATCGAACGCCTGCAGACGATTATCTTTTTGGAAACCACGACCAACGCCGTTCGTCGCCAGGTGATGGAACGCGTTTGCCTGCCGCGTCGTTTTGAGCAGGTAGCGACGCCTTGGGGCGAGGTGGCCGTCAAAGTAGCCACCCTGCCCGACGGCAGTGAGCGTGCGGCGCCCGAGTACGAGGACTGCGCCCGTCTTGCCCGCGAGCATAACGTGCCGCTCCAGCGCGTGATGCAGGCGGCACAAGCCTCGGCACTGCGATTTGAATAGCGCGGCCGGCGACATCTCGCGCCCGGCCACATCAGCCCCACTCCGAAAGGACTTCCCATGAAATACCTCATCGCTTCCGACATTCACGGCTCGGCATACTGGACCGAGCGCCTGGTCGCCGCCATCGAGTCCGAGCAGCCCGACCGCATCGTGCTGCTGGGCGACCTGCTCTACCACGGCCCGCGCAACGACCTGCCGCGCGACTACGCTCCCAAGCGCGTGATTCCGCTGCTCAACGCCCTGGCCGACCGCATCATCGCGGTGCGCGGCAACTGCGACGCCGAGGTCGACCAGATGGTCCTCGACTTTCCCGTCATGGCCGACTACGCCACGCTGTTCGACGAGACCGGTCGCGAGCTGTTCCTGACGCACGGCCACGTTTTTGGCGCCGGCATGCACAACAGCGTCGACCACGCGCCCGCGCTGCCCGAGGGCTCCGCGCTCGTCTACGGCCATACGCACATCAAGGTTAACGAGGAAAGCGCCGCGCACCCGGGCCTGTGGCTCTTTAACCCCGGCAGCGTGAGCATCCCCAAGGACGGCACGCACAGCTACGGCATCTACGAGGGCGGCGCGTTCCGTCACGTGATCCTGGAGGAGGAATAACCATGGCCGAGCATATGGCTCAGCAAAATGCCGAGGGTTCGCGCGACCTGTCGACGTTGGTAGACGCGTCGGCCGAGCTACAGCATCTGGTGCAGACCATCTGGCGCCTGCGTCAGCCCGACGGTTGCCCGTGGGACCGCGAGCAGACGCACCGCAGCATTGGCAAGAACATGATCGAGGAGGCTTATGAGGCGCTCGATTGCATCGAGGCCGACGACGCGGCACACCTTCGCGAGGAGCTGGGCGATGTGCTCATGCAGGTAGTGCTGCATGCACAGATTGCCGCGGATGCCGGCGAGTTTACGCTGGCCGACGTGGCGCACGATATCGACGCCAAGCTCATCCGTCGGCATCCGCACGTCTTTGGCGATGCGGATGCTGACAGCTCCGATGAGGTGCTCAAGATTTGGGACGAGGTCAAGCTTGCCGAGAAGGCCGCCAAAGACCAGGCCGTGGCGGCAGGCGAGGCCGCACCCGAGGGTCTGCTCGACGGTGTGCCCACGCACCTTCCGGCGCTGATGCAGGCTCAGAAGGTGTCGCGCAAGGCGGCTGCCGTGGGCTTTGAGTGGGAGACGGTCCAGGACGTGTGGGACGAGGTCGCCGAGGAGCGTGCCGAGTTTGAGGCCGAGGCTCCCGGCTCTCCCGAGCGCGAGATGGAGTTTGGCGACCTGCTCTTTGCCCTGGTCAACGTTGCGCGCAAGGAGGGAATCGACGCCGAGAGCGCCCTGCGTGCCAGCACGGCAAAGTTCCGCCGCCGTTGGGCTGCGATGGAGCAGATGGCGGCCGACGCCCACGTGGATCTAGCCGAGCTTTCGACCCACGGCCTCAATGACCTCTGGGATGCCGCAAAGGCAGAGGAGTAAGACTGCGGGGGCGACGGGCTGACACGCCCCATCGTTCCCGCTATTTTTTTTCGAAAATCAAGTGTATCCCTCGGCTAACTTAGGGCATAATGCAAAAAGTGCGACATGGCTAACTTTCGGAGGCGCACCGACGGTGCACGGTCAGCCGGTCGCTTGCATCCACTACGTTTCCAAGTGAGAGGGAGACAACATGAGCGATATTTTGGACGTCTACGGTCGCGAGGTGCTCGACAGCCGCGGCAATCCCACTGTCGAGGTCGAGGTTGTGCTCGAGGATGGCAGCTTTGGCCGCGCGATGGTGCCTTCGGGCGCTTCGACCGGTGCCTTTGAGGCCTGCGAGCTGCGCGATGGCGACAAGGGCCGCTATCTGGGTAAGGGCGTCTCTCAGGCCGTCGAGCACGTCAACAACGAGTGTGCCGATGCCGTCGTGGGCCTCGATGCCTTCGATCAGCGCGCCGTCGATGCCGCGCTGATCGCCGCGGACGGTACCCCCAACAAGACCAAGCTCGGCGCTAACGCCATTCTGGGCGTGTCGCTGGCCGTCGCCCGCGCCGCTGCCGAGTCGGCGGGCCTGTCGCTGTACCAGTACCTGGGCGGCGTCAACGCCCACCTGCTGCCCACGCCCATGATGAACATCCTCAACGGTGGCGTGCATGCCGACAACAACGTCGACTTCCAGGAGTTCATGATTATGCCCGTGGGTGCTCCGAGCTTTGTCGAAGGCCTGCGTTGGTGCGCCGAGGTCTACCACACCCTCAAGGGCGTGCTGCACGAGGCCGGCCTGGGCGGCGGCGTGGGCGACGAGGGCGGCTTTGCGCCCAACCTCAAGACCAATGCCGAGCCGTTTGAGTACATTACCAAGGCCGTCGAGAAGGCCGGCTTTAAGCCCGGCGTCGACTTCATGTACGCCATGGACCCGGCTTCGACCGAGTTCTACAACGCCGAGACCGGCATGTACGAACTCAAGGGCGAGGGCGTGGAGTACACGAGTGCCCAGATGGTCGATTACTGGGAGAAGCTCGTCGACACCTATCCCATCATCTCCATCGAGGACGGCATGGCCGAGGAGGACTGGGACGGCTGGGTCGAGCTGACCCGCCGCATTGGCAACAAGGTGCAGCTGGTGGGCGACGACCTGTTCGTCACCAACACCGAGCGCCTCAAGAAGGGCATCGAGCTGGGCGCCGCCAACGCGATCCTGGTCAAGGTCAACCAGATCGGCACGCTCACCGAGTCGCTCGAGGCCATCGAGACCGCCAAGGAGGCCGGCTACGCTTGCATCGTGAGCCATCGTTCCGGCGAGACCGAGGATTCCACGATCGCCGACCTCGTTGTGGGCGTCAACGCCGGCCAGATCAAGTCGGGCGCCCCGTGCCGCAGCGACCGTATTGCCAAGTACAACCAGCTCATCCGCATCGAGGACGAGCTCGAGGGCAGCGCGCGCTACGCCGGCAAGGCCGCGTTCTACAACATTCGCTAAACGGGCGAATTTGGCGAGGGAGAGGCTGATTCGGTTCCGCCCCGCCTTGGCTGGACGCCGCAAAGCGCTGGGGGCGCTGGGCCATATGGCTCAGCGCCTTTTTTATGTCGAGCAAAGGCCGCCGAAGGCGTTGCGTGTGCTCGTGCTATAACTAGAATACTTAGCGCAAACAAACCTCAACCGCACAAGGCGCACATGGATCAGATTTACGACAACAGGTACTATTCCGCCGGTTCGCGTGAGCCGTCGCCTCGCCGTGCCCGCACGGTGCAGCTCGGTGGGTCCGCCTACGTCGGTGCCGACCGCTCCGCGCAGCGCCCGACAAGTACCTCGCGCCCCAATGCTCAATCGAATACTTCGGCAGATGGACCGGTGCGCCCGGCACGTTCGTCGCATGCATCGCGTCCCTCGACTCAGGCACACGACAAATCGAGCAGGCCCTCGAACCGTTTTTCGAGCTCGGACTTTATGCGCTACGCCAACGACAATGCGGTGGTCAAGGCAATCTATGACTTTACGCATGGCTCTCTGCGTCCGCTGTTTATCGGTATCGTGGTGACTCTGGCGCTCGTGAGCCTGTATTTCCCCGTGCGCGACCTGTACGTTGCAAAACGCTCGAACGACATCTTGGCCAAGCAGGTCGAGATTCGCGAGCAATACAGAGACGAGATGAAAAAAGACACTGACAAGTGGCTCTCGGAAGAGGGCATTAAGGATCGGGCACGGGAACTGGGCATGGTGATGCCCGGCGAAAAGAGGATTGAAGTACAGGGTCTGGATGAGGATTCGGATTCGTCGTCGAGCAAAAAGTCCTCAAACGCCAAGAAGGCCAGCGAAGTGGCCAAAGAGATCGAAGAGGTCGGCAAGGACGTGCCGTGGTACATTCAGACGCTCGACATGCTGTTTGGGTTTAGCGGCGTCGAAGGCCAGACGGTCGCGTCCAGCGGCGAGTAGCGCCCAGAGGGGAGCCCGCAATGACAAATTGCAAACGATATAAGGTGGCCGCGATCGACTTGGGAACGGTGTCGTCGCGACTAGTGCTAGCGCAGGTCGAGGGCGGGGCGATCGTGGAATCGTCCAAGCATACCGAGATCACCGACTTGGGCGAGGGCGTGGACGCGACGGGGCGCTTTTGCGAGGCGGCCGTTGAGCGCGTGCTCGCTGCGTGCCACATGTTTGTGGACGAAGCCCGTGCCTTTGGGGCCGCGTGCATCTGCACCACGTGCACGAGTGCTGCGCGTGATGCGTCCAACGCCGCACTGCTGCTGGACGGCCTGCGCGATCTGGGGCTCGAACCGCAGGTGATTCCGGGCGAGGTCGAGGCGCGCCTGACGTTTTTTGGCGTGGCGCACGACTTTGCAGGCGAGCGCATCATCGTCGCCGATTCGGGTGGCGGATCCACGGAGCTCGCGACGGGCGTCTATGCGCCTGAGCGCGGGGTCTTTGCGCTGGAGGGAACGCGCTCACTGGACATCGGTTGCCGCCGCGTGACGGAGCGGTTTTTCTCTGCACTGCCGCCGTCGACGAACGAGCTTGCGGCTGCCGCCGCGTGGGCAGGCGAGCAGTTCTCCGCCTATTTTGAGGGCCTGCCCAGCGACTTTGAGCGCGCCGAGCGCCTCGTTGCGGTGGGCGGTACCGTCACCACGCTCGTGGCGCTGGTCCACGAACTGGAGCCGTACGACTCGAACTTTGTGCACCTGCGCGAGCTTACGATGGAGCAGATCTCGGCCGCCATCGATCGTATGTCTACGCTGGATGTGGAGGGTATCGCCGCGCTACCGGGTGTACAGCCCAAACGCGCGGGCGTGATTCTGGCCGGCGCCGTGGTGATTCGCGAGCTCATGCGAGCCGGCGGCTACAAGACGCTCACAGTAAGTGAGAACAGCCTCCTCGCCGGTATGGCTGCCACTATCAACGAGACTCTCGACGGTGCCATTCCCACCATCGCCTGGACCCCCGCTCTCAGCACCCTTTAAATAAGTTGCGGTGAAATACGGACTAAAATCGCCCTTTCGGGCCCCAAACAGTCCCTATTCCACCGCAACTTAGAGGCTTGACGGCGTCCGAAAGAAACGAGCCCGCATCCCAAAGGGACACGGGCCCGTAAAAGCCAAATGGTAGGGGCGGTGGGACGTCCGCGCATTTGCTGCGCAAATACGCACCGGCTTCGGCCGCCTGTCGGCGCCCTCGCCGGCTCGCTACGGACGCTGCGCGTCCGCTTAACGCTCGCCCCCTCGCGGGTTCGAGTCCCACCGGCATCCAAAAGAAACGAGCCCGCATCTCAAAGGGACACGGGCCCGTAAAAGCCATATGGTAGGGGCGGTGGGACTCGAACCCACAATCCTTGCGGCGAGAGATTTTAAGTCTCCTGCGTATGCCAATTCCGCCACGCCCCCGTGAGACTAGAAGTCTAGCACAAGCCGTCCGTTACGCGTTGACGGCCATCGAGTGTTGGCCCGACTTCTCCAGGAACTCCTGGAACTTGGCTTCGTCGCCCTTGTTCTGGTACTGCAGGGCCAGCAGGTACTCCAGTCGGCAGCGCTTGACCGGGTCGTCGCCAACATCCTCGAGCATGCGCTCCAGCTCGGGAATGTCGTTGTGGCGCTTGAGGATCATCGTGTCGTACATCAGCTGGCATTCGTGTGCGACCGCCTCGGCCTGACCGCCCTCAAAGCCCTTGATCTCGTGCAGAAGCTCCTTGGACTTTTTGCGGTCCTCCTGGCCAACGTAGTAGTTAAAGGCTTTGATCACCAGGTCGACGCGCTGCATCTTGGGCAGATTGAGCCCCAGCAGCAAATCGAACATCTCATCGGCGCGCTTGTGGTCCTCGCGCAGCAGATAGGAGTTCAGGCGCAGGTAGTCGCGGTTGTAGCGCGGGTACAGCATGCTGGTGAGTCTGCCGTCGAGCAAACGATCGAACTCGTCCCACTGCTTGGCAGCCATAAGCTGCTGCAGGCGCTTGAACGTTGTGCGTTTTTTGACGCTAAAGAACACCGACACGGCGATGCAGATGATAACGACGGCGGTCCAGAGTGTGCGGGAATCGGGCATATTGGGATCCTTAGTCGCTCATAAAGCGAGCGGTATGACAACACGTACTAGATGTATTATACGCAGCGCGCAAGCAAACTGGCATAAAAGCTCATCGAGGCTGAGTGCCATCGCTCGCTGCGGTACACTTACCTAAAGTAAACCATGAAGGGAGACATTACCTATGAAGAAGATCGTTTTGGCTTGCGGTGCTGGCGCTGCTACTTCCACGCTTGTTGCCCAGAAGGTCGCCACCATGCTCGACGCCAATGGTTATGCCGGCAAGTATGAGATCGTGCAGTGTGCCATCTCCGAGGCCAAGGACTACTGCGACGAGGGCGCCGACCTGCTGATCGCCACCACCGTTGCCCCCGAGGGCCTCACCTGCCCGTACGTGAGCGGCGTGCCCTTCATGACGGGCATGAACCGCGTCGCTGCCGAGAAGGCCGTCCTCGACGTCATGGCTCAGTAGGCGCTGACTGTATGAGTGAGCAGAACGCCAATCCGGTCGAGCTCTTTGGCATGTGCGTTGCCCATGTGGGCATTAACGCCACCGACCCGGCAGATGCCCTGGAGATCGCGGAGCTGTTCTCGACGATGATGGGCCTGCCCGTTATCGAGACCCCGGTTTCGTACTTTAACGATTCGCTGGTCGAGATCATGAAGCAGAACGGTCGTGGCGCCAAGGGCCACATTGGCTTTGCTGTCAACGACATCGATGCGGCCGAGAAGTGGTTTGCCGAGCGCGGGCTCGAGGTCAACGAGGAGTCGCGCGTGCTGCTGCCCGACGGCGGCACCAAGCTCGTGTACTTTAAGCGCGAGTTTGCCGGTTTCGCCGTGCACCTGTGCCGCGAGTAGCGCACAAGCTGCCATAGCTAGCAAAAAGGGATAGGGCCGTGTGGCCCTATCCCTTTATTTATGCCGAGGGGCTTCCTAGCGCGGCAGGCGAATCGTAAAGCGGCTGCCGACGCCCTCGACTGAGGTCACGCCAATGACACCGCCATGGCTGTCGACGATCCACTTGGCAATGGCAAGCCCCAGACCCGAGCCCTGCGCGCCGGCATCGCGTGCGTTGTCGGCGCGGTAGAACCGTTCAAACGCGTGGGCTGCGGATTCCTGGTTCATGCCGATGCCCTCGTCCTCAACACTTATGTCGATCGTGCCCGCGCCCGCATCCGGCGTCACGCCAAACGAGATGGATGTGCCCGCGTCCGAATACTTGGCGGCGTTCTGCACGATCACGCGCAGAGCCTGCTTCACGAGCGCCACGTCAACGGGCGCGTCGCAGCGCGGGTCGCTGGTAAGTGCGGCATCGTACGCCAGTCGATATGTGTGCGCGGCATCGATCATCTGCGATTCCTCGCATACCTCGCCGACCAGTGCGGCCAGGTTAGTATTCGCACGCCGCAGGACCGTGCGCCCGGCATCGCCGCGCGCCAAAAACAGCAGCTGCTCCACGAGCTCCTGCATATGCTCGCTTTCGGCCTTGAGCGAGGCAATGGACTCTGCCAGCACGTCCGGGTCGTCTTTGCCCCAGCGGTCGAGCATGTTCACGTAGCCCTGAATCACCGCGATGGGCGTGCGCAGCTCGTGGCTCGCATCGTTGACAAAGCGCATCTGCTGCAGCTTGGCCTCTTGCATCTGGCGCAGTAGGCGGTTGAGTGCAACCTCGATGCTTGCCAGGTCGGCGTCGCCGGTAGTGACGCTCGGCGAGTCGACGCTTGCGCGCTCGATGGCCTGCTCCAGTGTTTCCATCTTGCCGCCGGAGAGCTGCATGCGGCCGAGTTCGTCCACGCGCAGGGCCAGATCGTTGAGCGGCGCCATGGTGCGGCGCACGCGGCGGGCGCCGCCGAGCATGTTGAGCACGCTGATGACCTGCCCACCTGCAACGACAAGATAGAGGGGCCACAGCGCGATGAGGTCCTGCGCGAGGGGGAAGGTCTTGGTGGTGCGCGCAAGCTCGACGGTATAGGTGAGCGTGGCGGGGTCCCAGCCGTGCGCGGGCGTCAGCGACATGCCGCGAACGGTGGCGCTGGGGATCCATCCTGCGGTAAACGCGCCGTTGGGCAGCGTCTGGTTGTATCCATAGACGAGGATCGCCGCCGCAATAACCAACAGTAACAGATCGAGCCAGATGTGGCTCATCAAGCGGCGCCACATATAGCTCCAGTTGATGGCGCGGGCGATGGAGGTGACGCGCTTGACCTCGGCGTTACGCACGGCAGACATAGCCCACCCCGCGCACGGTTTGGATGATGCGGGCACCGCCGGCGTCTTCGATCTTGGCGCGCAGGTGCGCGATGTGCACGTCGACGTTGTTGGTGTCGCCCACGTATTCGTAGCCCAGCGCCTCGTGCGCGATGCGCTCGCGCGTGAGCACGGTTTCGGCATGCGTCATAAGCAGGGCGAGGACGTCGAACTCGCGGGCCGTGAGCGCGATGGGCGAGCCACCGACCGTGACTTCGCGGCGGTCGGGGTCGAGCGCAACCGAGTCAACGGTAAGCGCGGCGTGGGAGGGCGTGGCAGCGGTCTGGGCCGTGTCGGTTGCCGGGGGCATTGTGGCGATACCGGCGCCCGCGCCGCCTGCCGCGCCCGCCCCAGTACCGGCGCCTCCAATGCCCGAAGCCGCCCGCACGGCCTCCGAGCGCTTCAGCGCCACGCGGATCCGTGCGAACAGCTCCTCAATCGCAAATGGCTTGGTCAGGTAATCGTCGGCGCCGGCATCGAGCCCGGCCACCTTGTCCATCACGGCATCGCGCGCGGTGACCATAATCACCGGCACATCCTTGTGCTTGCGGACACGCCGCAGGACCTCCATACCGTTGAGCTGCGGCAACAGCACATCGAGCAGAATCAGATCGTAGTCGCGCTCCAGCGCCAGGTTCACGGCGGTGCGACCGTCGGCGGCGTGCTCCACCTGGTAGCCTTCGTGCTCCAGCTCGAGCGTCACAAAGCGGGCGATTTTCTCCTCGTCCTCTACGATCAGAATCCGTGCCATGCGTGCCCCCGTCTGCGACTACTTGTCGTCGTTCAGATTTTGCTTGATGTCATCCGCGGCGTTAGCAGCGCTATCCATAAGGTTGTTGATGCTGCCGGGCACGTCGCCGTCGCTGTCGATGCGGTAGCGCATGCCAAAGAACAGGCCAATCAGCATCAGCCAAATCGTAGCGCCCCAGGCAAACAGCGCGACGATGGGAATCAGGATGGGGATGTTGAGGATGATCGCATCGCGGCGCGTGGCGATAAACTTGGTGTCCAGGCTCAGGCGGAAGAGCTTTTTGAGGTACTCCCACACGCCGTCCATCTTCTTGGAGAAGTCGGTCTTTTCGCTCGACTTTTCGTAGGCGGCCTGCGCGGCGACCATCTCGGCCGAGGGCTCATCGACCGGTGCGGACTCGGTCGCGGCGTGCGCCGACGTGGTCGGGGTCTTGCCCTGCGACTCGAGCCAAATGATGGCATCCAAAACGTTGCCGTTGGCAGCGTCGAGCGCCGCCTTGGCATCGGTGTAGCTCACGCTGCACTTGGTGCGGATGGTTTCAACTTTTTCGAGGTCGTCCATGGCCTGTCCTTTCGTTCGATGGGCGCGACGCCGGGCAATTTGCTCGGGCGCGAGCGTTGCGTTCGGCGGTCTGCGTTGCGCCGCCCCGCCCTTGGTCGAACTCTATAGTGCAGGTTATAGATTAAGCGATTCTTGAGCCAAGATTAATGTTGGATGAGTTTTTGGGTGGCAGTGGGAAAAGTATTAGACCTCGATAACGGGGGATGGTGAGCCGATGACAAGCCGGCGGCAGAAATGGGATAAGCAAGGCGAACGGATCATATGGATTAAAATCGCGTTGCAAAAGTATGAGTTTCACACACGGCAGCCATGGAAGGACCTTAATATTACTTAGGCATGTGGCATTTGACGCCAGTCCTAATTGAAAGGCCAAGGGTAAATGGCTCCATGGGCAAGTGATTCTGTTTGCTAATGACCGAAAGCACCAATCCGTCATGTTGATTAAGGTTTCTGTTTGCTTGCATGGTTCGCTAGCTGCTAAAAGGCTGACCGATTGACTGTTTATGGCATCGTTAGTCGTCGGTGTTTTATAACATTAATTTAAAATAGCTGCAGTGGCTGAATGAATATAGAGAAAGGACTATCAATGGAGTGCAACTGGATTTACTTCCCATTAAACGGTCGTCCGCCGCAGCCGTTAATGGACGTTGTAAAAGCTGTAAATAAAAATATTGAGCAGATTCGTTCTGATAAAAACAGTGAGCACAGCGATAGCGTGCTCCGAATTTTGGCGTTCGATTTGGAGCAATTTGGTTTCAATGTTGAGGTGGGGAAAAAGAAAAACGAGAAACTATCGATGCCAGTGTTGTATGGGGAGAAAGGCTTAATTGATAAAGCTTTTGAGGTCGATGCCGTCCATAGGGACACTAACACGATAGTGGAGATTGAGGCCGGGCGCGCTGTCGCGAACAACCAGTTTCTGAAGGATTTTTTTGAAGCGTGCATGATACAGGATGCAGCATATCTTTGTGTAGTCGTTCGTAATGTGTACAAGAGTGGTGACAACTCAAGCAGAGACTACGAAAAGGTCGTAACTTTTTTCAAAACATTGTATGCAAGCGGGCGCATGCCTGTTCCGTTAAAAGGCATTATGGTTATTGGGTACTAACTGCAGTGGTTCTTTCAGTTTTGGAATAGTTCCGCGTGTAACTATTTGTGTGTCGGGCACATGGTGACTTGGGCAGCGGCTCGGACTCAGCGGATGCGAACAGCATGTATGCGGCAAGGTTTTCAAATTGTTTTAGAGGAAAACCTCTGCTGCTCAGTCAGCATTCGGCACCCTTCCCAACGCACGTATGATTAGCTTTTGAGATCGCTTCTGCTCTCTAATGGCGGCCGCAAGAGCCCTTCGACGTTCGATTTTGGCTTGCAGCTCATCAACCTTTGTAGCGGGTACATAGTCACTTTTGACCTTGTCGCCGACTCGATAGTTGAGATAGCAGTATTCGTGGCCCTTTATGTTTCGCATGCGGATGCTGCCCTTTGGAAGGAGACTGATTTCCTGCTCCATGAGGCCCAAGAGGCGGCTCGAGCGTGCATATTCCTCTTCTAGGACATCTTCTAAGACGGACATGGAGCCTCCTTTCCGAGTAGTTACCCTACATTCTATCAAATCCATTAACTTGTAGGGTAACTCAAGCATGTCCGCACGACATGTGACACTTACCCTGCCGCCCTGCTCTGCCGCGGCGGCATGTACCCAAACAACGGTCCTCTAAGGAGTTCGATATCGATGAGTGATAACACCAAGCATCTCGCAAAGAAGTGCGTCAAGAACGCGGGGCCGTGCCTCGTGCTGTGCCTTGCCGGCGCAACGGTCGCGCTGCTGGCTGTTCTGGGGCCGTTTGATGTGCTCCGAAGTGCCAGTTCTCTGCATGTTTGCATGGCTCTTGCCGGCGCCATGATGACCGGCGGCGTGCTCGATCTGATCTTTTGGGTGTTTGACCCGTTTGGATGGAAGAGCGAGGGGTAGGTCCCAAAGGATGGAAGGGCTGGAACGGTTGACTTAGTGATCGTGCAGAATGTGGGCTAGCGACTTACAGGGAAGCGGTGATCCGATGACGGTCTATGTGACAGGCGATATTCACGGCGGCCTCGACATGCAAAAGCTGCGCGATTGGGAGCTTGGGGATAGCCTGACGAGCGACGACTATCTGATTGTTGCGGGCGACTTTGGCTTTCCGTGGGATTTCTCTGCCGAGGAGTGCGCCGACATCGCTTGGCTGGAGTCGCGCCCCTATACCGTGCTGTTCGTCGACGGCAACCACGAGCGTTTCGATCACTGGGCGGAGCGACCCATGGAGTTGTGGCACGGTGGGCTGACGCAGCGCCTGTCGGATACCTCTCCCATACGGCGCCTGACGCGCGGCGAGGTATTTGAGCTCGACGGCTCAACGATCTTTACCATGGGCGGCGCCACGAGCGTGGACAAGGAATACCGCATTCCGTATTCCAGCTGGTGGCCGCAGGAGCTGCCGGACGAGCGCAACTTTGAGGAGGCGCGGGCAAAGTTCGACAGCGTGGGTTGGAAGGTCGACTACGTAATCACCCACACCTGCTCGACGCGCGTGCTTTCGCCCACACTCTATCCGGCGCCCGGCTGGAATTACCCTGCCGTTGATCGGCTTACGGCATTTTTCGATGAGCTGGAAGACCGCTTGGATTACAAACGCTGGTATTACGGGCATTTTCATCGGGATGCCAACCCGGCCGAGCGCCATACCGTGCTCTACGACTGCATCGTTCGCCTGGGCGACGAACTCCAGCCCTGGGATGTTGCGTAGCGGCAAAGCGTTTGGCTACTCGGCCGTTATGGTGATGTTTTCCCGGTGTGCGCGGATGACGTCCCAGCTAAAGTGCTCGACCAGTTGCTCGGCAGAGCGCGGCGTGGTGTCCGGCGCGATGCCCGTTTGCCCGGCGAGCCAGCCCAGCAGCGCCTCGGGTGTGCCAAAGCGGGCGCGGAGCTCGCCCAGGTCCAGATCGCGATCGCGCTTGGAAAGGCGGCGGCCGTCCGGCGACATAAGCAGCGGAATGTGCGCGTAGTGCGGCGTGGGAAGTCCCAGCAGATGCTGCAGATAGATCTGGCGCGGCGTGGAGCCAAGCAGGTCGCATCCGCGTACGATCTCGGTAACACCCATGGCGGCGTCGTCGACCACCACGGCCAGCTGATAGGCAAAAACGCCGTCGCTGCGGCGCACCAAAAAGTCGCCGCACTCGGTGGCGAGTGCCTCGCATTGGGCCCCGTACGTGCGGTCCACGAATTCGACCACATCGTCTGCGAGGTTATCGACGGAGGGCACGCGCAGGCGCGTGGCCGGGGCGCGCAGGGCACTGCGGCGGGCAACCTCTTCGGCAGAAAGACCTCGGCAGGCGCCGTGGTAGATGGGCGTGCCGTCGCTGGCGTGCGGCGCGCTTGCGGTGTGGAGCTCAGCGCGCGTGCAAAAACAGGGGTAGGTGAGGCCGGCGTCTTGCAGCTGATGCAAGGCGTTCTCGTACAGATCCAGGCGATCGTGCTGGTAGTAGGGGCCTTCGTCCCACTTCAGTCCCAGCCAGGCTAGGTCGTCGATGAGCTGAGCGGCAAGTTCCGGGCGCTTACAGCGATCGTCCAGGTCCTCGATGCGCAACACGATGCTGCCGCCCTGACTGCGGGCCGAAAGCCACGCGCACAGGCAACTGAACACGTTGCCCAGGTGCATGCGGCCCGAGGGCGACGGGGCAAAGCGGCCCACGACGGGGGTGGGAACGGGGGCGGGCTGCGTCGTTGGCGCGTCCGCGGCGGGCGTTGCTATGTTGCGTGTTTTGATATCCATGCGGACGAGTATAGCGCGGGGCGCGATGGGGAGGCGTCACTGTGGTCCGCAAGTTGTTGAGGACCCGCATTGTGTATTGTGGGCCGCAGGCTCGGTGCTTTGATTCCTGTCCATCAACTCAGCACCTTAGACAACAGAAACCCCGGCAGCTCTTCGCAACTGCCGGGGTTTCCGCGGAAAAGGGGGACATGATCCTCGAGCGAACGGGAAAGGGGCAACCGTTATCGCTCAACTGCTTTATGCCCCTTGCTCGCAGGCTCAATCAGCGCGTGCCGCAGCAACACAAAGCCGCTACACCTGTGACGGAGCTGTGAAGTGGTATCTATTGCCGGGGCGGAGCTCGGTCAGGGACTGTCCCAAACTGCCGGCAGATAAGGAATGTCCCTAAGCGCCAGACTCGGGTGGGACTTTTGTCCCATTTGACGTTCCATTGGCCCAGATATTCGTCATGTGTGCCCGCAAACGTGGGACAATGGCGATGTTGGTTTTACAGACAAAGGATGTGCCTATGAACGCCCCCGTTGCCAATGCCTGCCGGCAGCGCCGCTTGTTTGCGCGATTCGTTTCTGCCTGCGCGTTTGTCGCGCTTGCGTTGCTGCTGCTTCCCGCCGCCGCGTGCGCCGACGGCTACTCCATGACCCAAACCTATATCGGCGCCACGGTCGAGGCCGACGGCTCGCTGACCGTTGTCGAGGGGCGCCAGTTTGATTTCGACGACGACATCAACGGTGTGTATTGGGATATCAACGCGGGCACCAACCAGCAGGGCGGCTCGGCGAGCGTCGACGTGCTGGGCGTTGAGGAAGGCGACGCCGCATTTAACAAGGTCGACTATGCAAACAAGGGCGACCGCGGCGTGTATACGGTTGAGCAGACTGGTGACGGCGTAAAGATCAAGGTTTTCAGCCCCCACGAGAGCGGCGACAGCGCGATCTATTACGTGAGCTACACCATGACCGGTGCGGTTATGAACTGGGCCGATACCGCCGAGCTCTACTGGAAGTTTGTGGGTGACGGCTGGTCCGCGGATTCCGATGACGTCGAGATGGAAGTGCGCTTCGCAAATGCCGCTGCCGGGACGGCGGCCGTCAAGGGCGATAACTTCCGCGCGTGGGGCCACGGCCCGCTGACGGGCGACGTGTCGCTCGATGAGGACGAGCCCATGGTCACCTATGCCATTCCCTGCGTGCATCAGGGCGAATTTGCCGAGGCACGCATCGCCTTCCCCAGCGACTGGGTGCCGCAGCTTGCCGCTTCGGGCGAAGAGCGCATGTCAACGATCCTGAGCGAAGAGAAGGAATGGGCTGACGAAGCTAACGCCCGACGTGCTCACGCTCGCATGATCGCCAATGCACTTGCCGTGCTAAGCGTTGTCGCGGCGATGGCCTTTACCGGCACAATCGTTGTGCTCAAGCTGCGTAAGCGCAAGCCCAAGCCGCTTTTCCAAGACGAGTACTTCCGCGATGTGCCCTCCGCCGACCATCCCGCGGTGCTTGCAGCTCTTATGAGCTGGAACAACGTGCCCGATCAGGCATATATCGCCACGCTGATGAAGCTGACCGACGACCGCGTGATCAAGCTGGAAGAAGCGACCGAGGCCAAGAAGAAGGGCCTGCTCCGTCGCGAAAAAGAGGAGCAGACGTATCGCATCACGGTGACCGACGAGGCCTGGAAGGCTGCCAAGAAGGACGGCATCGATCGCGATGTGCTCAAGGTCTTCTTCGCCGGCGTTAAGCCCGATAAGGACGGAGTCCGTTCGCGCACGTTTAGCGAGCTGGAGGAGTACGCTAGCGAGCGCACCACATCTGTTGGCGACAAGCTCGAGGACTATCAGAGCACGGTTAAGGGCAAGCTGGAGGCGCGCGAGTTTATCGCATCGGATGGCACTATCGCGATGGTGGCCGGCCTGGTTCTCGGCATCATCATTGTCTTTGGCATTCTGGGCTCTCTGATCTATACCGACTTTGCGGACGCCAACGTCGGCGCCGCTATGATCTCGATTCCCGTCACGATCGTGGGCTTTGTCCTGAGCTGCACCTTCCGCCGTTACACGCCGGAGGGCGCCGAGGTGGCGGCTCGCTGCAAGGCGCTCAAGCATTGGCTTGAGGACTTTACGCGCCTGAAGGAGGCCATTCCCAGCGACCTGATCTTGTGGAACAAACTGCTGGTGATGGGCGTTGCCCTGGGCGTTTCGAAAGAAGTGCTGCGACAGCTGGCCGAGGCCGTGCCAGCGGACCTGCGCAACAGCGACGATTTCTACGACAACTACCCCTGCTACTGGTGGTATTACCATCACTACGGCAACGAGTCCCCGCTCGATTCGTTCAACGATGTGTACCACGAGACCATCCGCGAGCTGGCTTCGAGTTCCGATAGCTCGAGCGGCGGCAGCGGCGGCGGCTTTTCCGGTGGCGGCGGTGGCGGCGTCGGCGGAGGCGGCGGCGGAACGTTCTAGCGAGCGCTTGCTTTGGGGTGGATCTTTCTGGGCGGTTGCCAGGGAAGATTCATCCCATTTTTGTGCATCGAAACGGGTCAAACTTTCCGCTGAGGACCTTCGCGCAAGGGGCAGTGGACAAAAAATGCCAAATATGAGTACTGTTGCTGCGTTGGTCACATATGTTTGCACATAATAATGGCTCCTAATGAGAGTACTTCTCGTTAGGAGCCTATTTTATTGAACATTTGGGGAGCTACGTCAGCTCGTGCAGCTGGTCGTCATGCCTACAAGCATCAAAAATGCCCCAAATCGCTGCTACTAAAAAGGTAACAGTACTCATATTTGATGTTTTTTGACCACAGCTATTTGCAGATCACCAAGGCTACTCATTGGGGACAGACTTAAATGACTAGGTGTGGCTGCCTGGGCTAGGCTGTTAGGTCGAGTTCGTAGAGAAAGCTTTCACGCGGCATGTCGTGACGGCGCTCTTCGCGGTTGGCGCGGTGCGTGGCCGTGCGCTTAAAGCCGTGCAGCTCGTAGAATTTCCACGAGCAGTTGGAATCGGTATACAGGTGTGCGCTGGTCGCCCCGCACGAGGACAGATGTGAGATTGCGGCGTCGAGCAGCACCGATCCCACGCCCAGGCCGTGGACGTCAGGGTCGACGGCGAGCAGCGTGACCTCATTGTCATGCGGCAGTGGGCTTTTCTCGAGCAGGCGGTTGTTGGTTCGAATGGTGGCGCGCACAAACGAGAGATACTCGGCGCACGACTCGGGTTCTAGCTCACGCATCTGCGACAGCAGTGTACGCTCAGTATCCATCCAATGTTCCCTGACGGCGGTGCCGGAGCTCTGTCCCGCACGCGCAAGCGAAATGCCGCGCGCCTCGCCATCTATAACTGCAACCTGCGAAAACGTTGAGGAAGAAAGGCAATAGGCGAGGTCGCACGCGGCTTCGAGGCGGTTGTACTCATCGTTATCCGAGTTGTTGTGCCAAAGCTGCTGCAAGATCAGCGCGATGGCGTCGAAATCTTCGGTATCAAACGGTCGGTAGAGAACCCGCGAGACCATGGTGCCTCTTTCTATTGCGGATACATATCGAGCACAGTTCTACCACGCCATTGGCATCTAATTATGGTGCCCCTGTGTTCCATGAACTCACCGTGCCCATCCCCTCCGCGCGCAAACTTTTTCTGCACATGCGCCCGTTGCGGGGTGCATCGATGCGCTCGATGCGCTACATTGAATCAGTATTTTCAATGCCGCTGCGCGAGCGCTGCAGATCGACGTATCACCGACTCACAGAGCACGGCGGCGTACCAGACAGGAGGACTGCATGGGATCTGATGTGAAGATCGCACGCGCGTTGATCTCGGTTACCGATAAAACGGGCGTCGTCGATTTCGCACGGACGCTGGTCGATGACTTTGGCGTCGAGATCATCTCTACGGGCGGCACGGCTCGTGCCATCGAGGACGCGGGCGTTCCCGTAACCCCCATCGAGGAGTTCACGGGCTATCCCGAGATGATGGACGGCCGCGTTAAGACCCTGCACCCCAAGGTTCACGGCGCGCTGCTGGCCCGCCGCGATTCCGAGCAGCACATGCAGGAGGCCGCTCAGCACGGCATTAAGCTGATCGACTTGGTCGTCGTCAACCTGTACGAGTTCGAGAAGACCGTCGCCAACCCCGAGGTCACCTTTGCGGATGCCATCGAGCACATCGACATCGGTGGCCCCTCCATGTTGCGCTCTGCCGCCAAGAACGCCGCGAGCGTTACCGTCATCTCCGACCCGGCCGACTATGATGCCGTCCTGGCCGAGATGCGCGAGACCGGTGGCTGCACCACGCTTTCCACCCGTCGTCGCCTGCAGGTGAAGGTCTACCAGACCACCGCCGCCTACGACACGGCTATCTCCCGTTGGCTTGCCGCCCAGGCAAGCGACGTGGCGGACACCTCTGCCAAGCTCGAGATTTCGCTGGAGAAGGTCGACGACCTGCGCTATGGTGAGAATCCTCAGCAAAAGGCTACGGTCTACCGCTTTGCCGAGGGCTGCGAGAACACCGCGAGCTCTCAGTTCCCGCTTGTGGGCTCCGAGCAGATCCAGGGCAAGCCGCTCAGCTACAACAACTATCTGGACGCCGATGCCGCCTGGAACCTGGTCCGCGAGTTCGACGAGCCGGCCTGCGTGATCCTCAAGCATCAGAACCCCTGCGGCTCCGCCGTTGCCGAGGACATCACGGCTGCCTACGACCGCGCCTTCGCCTGCGATCCCAAGAGCGCCTTCGGTGGCATCATCGCCTGCAACCGCGAGGTCCCCTATGAGCTGGTTGAGCACTTTGCCGATCAGAACAAGCAGTTCGTCGAGGTCATTATCGCCCCGGGCTATACCGCCGAGGCACTCGAGCGCATGGTCAAGCGCCCCAACCTGCGCGTGCTGGCTACCGGCGGCGTGGACCACGGTGCCCAGGTGGAGCTGCGCTCCATCGACGGCGGCATGCTGGTGCAGGAGGTCGACCACGTGACCGAGGATCCCGCGACCTTTACGTTCCCCACCGACCGCAAGCCCACCGACGCTGAGATGGCCGAGCTCGAGTTTGCCTGGAAGGTCTGCAAGGGCGTTAAGTCCAACGCCATCCTGGTCTCCAAGGGCAAGGCCGGCATTGGCATGGGCCCGGGTCAGCCCAACCGCGTTGACTCCGCACTGCTTGCCTGCGAACGCGCCGAGGACTTTTGCGAGCGCGAAGGCGTGGAGAAGGGCGGCTTTGCCTGCGCAAGTGACGCGTTCTTCCCGTTCCGCGACAACGTCGACGTGCTTGCCGCACACGGCGTGACCTGCATCATCCAGCCCGGTGGCTCCAAGCGCGACGACGAGAGCATCCAGGCCTGCAACGAGCATGGTATTGCGATGGTCTTCACCGGAGCCAGGCATTTTAGGCACTAGAGGCTTTCCCAAGCACCCGACCTTGCCCCTCAAACCGTCGCTTGCGTACATTTAGTACGCGGCGCTCCTCTTTCGGGGCAATCTCGGGCACTTGGAAAACCCTTAATGGGATGTTTCTCTATCCCATTAAACTGTTCGGTCGCCTGACCATATCGTCAAAATAATCTCTGCAAAAGACGGCTGCTCCGTTTGGAGGGCCGTCTTTTTGGTATAAGAGGACGGAATGACTAACACGAAAGGTACAACCATGCCCCAGATTGATGATGCCGAGTTGTTTGGCAATGCCGAGGATCAGCGTGCGTACGAGGACTTTTGCGCCAATCAGGAGGCGGTCGAGAAGTTCACGCTCGACAAGCCCGCGCTTATCTGCCGCTGGCGCATGTCCAACAAAAAGGTGCCCATGCTCAACCGTCACATCCGCGCGCTGTCCGAGCGTCTGGTGCAGGGCGAACCGCTTACCCATAACATGCTCAGCTGGGCTAAGCAGCACGTTGAGTGGTCGCTTGCCGAGGGCGATTACACCGCGCACGACGGCGTGCTCATGCTGGTGATCGACGTTAACGGCAATGCCGCCATGACGGTGGGTGAGTACGAGCCGCTGGCCGATACTTCGGCCAAGGCGCTGCGTGCCCGCTCCGCCGAGGCCCGCTCCGAGGCCGACGAAACCGGCGTGGCGCCCGAGCTGCTCGCTGCCGTCAACAACGGCGAGCTGGCCTTTGTGGCGCCGGCGGACGAGTGCCTGTGTGGCACGGCGACGCTCATAGAGCAGCTGGCCCAGACCAAGGGCATCCCGGTCACGCGCGTAGACATTCCCGCACAGCTCAAGGGCGCCTTGTTCCTGGTAAGCGACGAGCACGGCGTGGTTCCCGCCGCGGACGCCGACGCAGCTGAGTCCGATACCGCGACGGTCGCCTTCTTTGCCGACGGCTACGAAAAGCTCCGTGCCCGCCGCTAAATGATTTTTCTGGGACGGGGATTTTATAATCATTTGATCCCCGTGCCCGCTGCGAGCGAGGGGCGATTCGAACGCTTTCGTTCGCGAACAGTTCTGTCACCTTAATGCCGCGCGAGGCGCGCACCGGCGACTTCGCGGCAATAATGGCAGTAAGACAACCAAGAGGGGAGCGGAATCCATGGCGCTGATCTATATCGTTGAGGACGACGAGCCCATTCGTCGCGAGCTTGCCGACATCCTTGCCCGTGCCGGTTTTGAGGTCGAGGCCTGCGAATCGTTCGAGCACGTCTCGCGCGATATTCTCGCTCGCTGCCGCGCCCGATCTGGTACTGCTCGACCTCACGCTTCCTGTCAAAGACGGCCAACACATCTGCCACGAAGTCCGTCGCGAATCCGAGGTCCCCATCATCGTCCTCACGTCGCGCACGACCGAGATCGACGAGGTCATGTCCATGACGCTCGGCGCGGACGACTTTGTTCCCAAGCCCTACAGCGCGCGCGTGCTCGTGGCGCGCATCAACGCACTGCTGCGTCGCACCGCGGCGGCAGGCGAGCGCAGCACGCTCGTCCACAAGGGATTGGAGCTCGACCTCGCCCGCTCCATGGTCACCAACACGCAAACCGGCACTAGCACCGAGCTCACCAAAAACGAGCTGCGTATCCTCTCGCTGCTTCTGAGCCGCGCGGGCAAAATCGTCTCGCGCTCGGCCATCATGCAGGACCTGTGGGATTCCGATGCCTTCGTGGACGACAACACGCTCACCGTCAACATCAATCGCCTGCGTACGACACTCGACAAGATCGGTGTCAAGGGATACCTCACCACGCACCGCGGCCAAGGCTATTCGGTTTAGGACCCGACCATGTCGTTTGGCAAGTTCTTTAAAGACGCGTTGCTGCCCGTCGCCGTGTGGACGTGCGGCGTGCTGCTGAGCTGCTTTGTGCTGACGGTGGCCGGCGCCCCCGTTTCCATCGTGATCGTGGCAATCGGCGTGTCCTTTGTCTTTGGCATGCTCGGCATCGCGGTCGAGTACGCGCGTCGTCGCCGCTTTCTGCACCAGTTGGAGCGTGCAGCCGAGGAGCTGGAAAGTCCCGCGTGGGTACAGGAGATGGTGCAATGCCCAACCTATGCCGAGGGCGAGCTCGAGTACGAGGTCCTGCGCCGGGTGGGCAAAGCCGCCTGCGACGAGGTTGCCGAAGGCCGGCGCCAGACCGACGACTACCGCGACTATATCGAGAGCTGGGTCCACGAGGCCAAGCTGCCCCTGGTGGCAGCTCATCTGATTTTGGAAAACCTGGACGGCAGCGAAGATGACCTCTCGCGCGTGGATGACCTGGGTCGCGAGCTGGCCCGCGTGGAGCGCTATATCGATCAGGCGCTGTACTATGCGCGCTCGGAAGTCGTGGAGCGCGATTACCTGATTCGCCGCTGGGATCTTAAGACCTTGGTGACGGGTGCGATTAAGGCCAACGCGCGCGAGCTCATTGCGGCGCATGTGGCTCCGGTGTGCGAGAACCTTGACTTCGAGGTCTTTACCGACGAAAAATGGCTCGAATTTATCCTGGGCCAGCTCATTCAGAACAGCATTAAATATGCGCGCGAGGACGGCGCGAAGATCGTGTTTTCGGGCGCGTTGTTGGACGAGGGCCTGGCGAGCGAACGCATCGAGCTCACTGTTGCCGACAACGGCTGCGGCGTGTGCGCGGCAGACCTGCCGCGCGTGTTCGAGAAGGGCTTTACCGGCGATAACGGTCGTACCACCAAGCGCGCAACGGGCATCGGCCTCTACCTGGTGGCGCGCCTGTGCTCCAAGATGGGCATCGACGTCACCGCGGCATCCGATCCCGGCGAAGGCTTTGTCGTAACGTTTGCCTTCTCAACGAACAAGTTCCAATACTTCGAGTAGCCGGGCCGTTTTGCGGTGCGAACGGCTATGTTCCCGAACGTGAACTTAGCTAAGGCAACTGGCGCTATGTTTCCGAACGTGAACATAACTATGAGGCTCAAATGGATCTCCCAAAAACAAAAACGTGCAGCCCAAACAAAAC